>JBNKYR010000279.1:0-4760 GCA_050300995.1 Crocinitomicaceae bacterium
GAGCCGTTTCTGATCCAGGAAGGATTCCTGATGCGTACACCACGTGGACGTAAAGTAACGGAGAAAACGTATAAACATCTGGGAAGAAATCTCGGCTATTCGCAGGGCGGCTTATTCTGATGATGCTTACCGGAACAGATACCGTAACTCGTTCCATCGTTGAATCCGGTTGTGTGACCTGGGAAGATCTCGTACGTACCGTGCGAAGCTTTCAATACGGAAGAAATTCCAATCGTTTCGATTTTCAGTTGGTATGGGAGGAACGGAGAGGAAGCTGCAGTTCCAAACACGCGTTCCTGAAGCAAATGGCCGAACGAAATGCTGTTCCCGGAATTCAGCTCATGTTAGGAATTTACCGGATGAATGGTGTCAATACTCCCGCAGTTGGTTCGGTACTGAATGATCATGGTCTCGACTTCATCCCGGAAGCACATTGTTTCTTGCATACGCCTGAAGGATACCTGGATGTCACAACACTGGGAAGTCGCTATGAAACCTTCGCCAACGACATTCTGCTGGAACAGGAAATTGAGCCACAATTTGTGATCGGTGAAAAGGAAAAATTTCACCGTGAGTTCCTGCAAAAGTGGATAATAGACACGAAACTTTCCCGGCCATTTGATGAAGTCTGGGACATCCGTGAAGCTTGCATTCGTGCACTTGGAAACACATGAGTACAAGGGAAACACATACACGTCTGATCAAACAAAAGGCCAGGGACCTGGGCTTTTTCTATTGCGGGATTTCACAGGCCGGTTTTCTCGAAGATGAGGCACGCAAGTTAGACGCCTGGCTGAAGCACGGTTATCATGGTAAAATGCAGTATATGGAAAACCATTTCGACAAACGCCTCGATCCGCGATTGCTTGTTGATAATGCCAAATCGGTGGTCTCTTTGCTGCTCAATTATTACACAGATGAAATTCAGGAAGATCCGGAGGCTCCGAAGATCTCACGTTACGCGTACGGGAAGGACTATCACTTCGTCATCAAAGATAAATTGAAGGAATTCTTCGGATTCATCCGGGAGGAGATCGGAGAAGTCGGTGGTCGGGTTTTCGTCGATTCGGCTCCTGTAATGGATAAGGTATGGGCCGCAAAAAGTGGTTTGGGGTGGATCGGGAAGCATAGCAATCTTGTCCATCCGAGATCGGGTTCGTACTTCTTTGTGGCCGAACTGATCCTCGATCTTGACCTGGAACCGGACGGTCCGATGAAAGATTATTGCGGTACCTGTACACGGTGCCTGGATGCCTGTCCGACGGGAGCAATTGTGGAACCGTATGTGGTCGATGGTTCAAGGTGCATCTCCTATCTGACCATTGAACTGAAGGACGAGTTGTTGCCCTCCGAATTCAAAGGGAAGATGGATAACTGGATGTTCGGTTGCGACGTCTGCCAGGAAGTTTGTCCCTGGAACCGTTTTTCAAAGCAACACACCGAGCCTTCGTTCGAACCACACGAACAACTGTTGCGCATGTCGAAAGCCGACTGGCAGGACCTGACAGAAGAGATTTTTAACGAAATATTCCGGGCGAGTGCAGTAAAACGAACAAAATTCAAAGGGCTTCAAAGAAATATAGCCTATTTGGCTGATGGGGATTAAAAATTCCTTGTGAGAGCCTATCTTTTTCGTAAATTACATTCGAATTTAATCAATCAAATACCTATGCCTGATCAAGTGCCAGGTGGGGTGTCACTAAGCTTAACACCCTATTCAGGACCGTGGACGAAAGCCGAAGCAGGCCACCTCTTACGGAGAACGATGTTCGGTCCGAGCAATCAGCAAATTCTGGATGCTGTTACCAACGGTATGGCATCAACCGTGACTGCCTTGTTGCAGATCCCGGCAGTTTCTCCTCCGTTGACGTACAGTCCGGATGAAACCATTGCATCTTTCGGAACCACCTGGGTGGATTCGGTTTATCCGAGCGATCCTGTCCAGGCTCAAACAGTGGAGAATGCACGAATCGGTTCGTTGGGGGCCTGGGCCATGGAGCGCCTCAATAACGAGGGACTTTCCATTTCCGAAAAGCTCTGCCTGTTCTGGCAGAATCATTTTGCAGCCACTGCAAGTCTGGACGCCCGTGCTACCTACGATTATCATATGCTCATCCGTCAGCACGCGCTTGGGAATTTTCGCCAGTTTGTAAAAGACATTACGATCAATCCGAATATGTTATTGTTCCTGAACGGAGCGACAAATACCCTTTACAATCCGAATGAAAACTATGCACGTGAGTTGCTGGAATTGTTCACCATCGGAAAGGGGCCTCAGATCGGGCCAGGTGATTACACGAATTATACGGAAGATGATGTTGCTGCAGGAGCAAAGATCCTGACGGGATACCTCGTTAACGGACTGCGAAGCGATACATTGGCGGATGTGACCTCAACGTTTACACCAGTCTTGCACGATACGTCTACCAAGACGCTGTCCTATCATTTCGGAGGTGCAACGATCACCAACAACGGGGCAACAGAGTATTCCGATTATATTGACATCATTTTTCAGCAGGACGAAGTGGCACGCTTTATTTGCCGTAAGTTCTATCGCTATTTCGTGAACTACGATCTGACCAGTACGGTTGAATCTACAGTGATTCAGGAAATGGCCAACACACTTATCGCGAATAATTATGATGTCCTTCCGGTATTGACCGAATTGTTCTCAAGTGAGCACTTCTACGATATTTCTGTGCGGGGAGCGATCATCAAAGGTCCGCTGGACATGCTGTACTCAATGATCAACAGCAGCCAGTCGACACCCAACTTCGATCTGGCGACCAACTATGGTATGCAACTCACGATCTATGTGCTTGCGGATACGATGGGACAGGGTTATGCGGCGCCTCCGAGTGTGGCAGGTTGGCCGGCTTATTACCAGGAGCCTTCTTTCTCCAAACTGTGGGTAAATGCCACGCACATCAAAACGCGTTTCGATGTGAGTAACTGGATGACGTTGTACGGAGGAATTCCGGTTAACGGTAACAACTGGGAGATTGATGCCCTTACATTTCTTGACAACCTCTCGCTGCCGAGTGATGCTCCGACAGTGATCGATGATATGTGCGATGTATTTACACCGAAGAATGTAGATGCGGTTCAGAAACTGATCCTGAAGGCCATTCTTACGAATAGTTTACCGGATTTCGAATGGACACTTCAGTACAATCAGTACCAGGCCAATCCTGGAAACGCAACCTACTCCGACCCGGTGAAGTTGCGTGTAGAACTTGTACTCGCCCGATTATTTCAAATGCCTGAATTCCACTGCATGTAAGGCCAAAAAGCACACCCATGAAAAGAAGAGATTTTGTAAGAAACCTTGCATTGGCATCAGCAGGAACTCCGATTATCCTGAATCAGATCAAGTTTCAGTCGATCGGAAAAAAATTGTTTGATGTTGCTTCAGGCGCCGAGGACAGAGTTCTTGTGATTATTCGTCTGAACGGAGGAAATGATGGATTGAATACGGTAATTCCGCGTGATCAGTATGCTAACCTGACGATTCAGCGAAGCAATATCCTGATTCCGGAAGCATCGGTTCTTCCTTTGACTACGGAAGTCGGACTTCATCCGGTAATGACCGGAATGCAGACGATGTATAACAGCGGAAAACTGGGCATCATCCAAAATGTGGGATACCCGGAGCAGAACCGCTCGCATTTCCGATCTATGGATATCTGGAGTTCGGGATTGATCGATAACCCGCCAAGCACAGGGTGGCTCGGTCGTCAGTTTGATGTGGACTATCCGAATTATCCGGACGCTTATCCGAATGCCACCTATCCCGATCCGTTTGCGATCAGTATGGGGTACGAAGTATCGTCAACCTGCCAGGGGCTGATGGCGAACTTTAGTCATGCCGTTTACAATCCGTTTGACGTGTACAACCTCGCGACAAGTGGTTCTGTGAATGATGGGACTTATTATGGAGACAATATTGAATACCTGACGACACTGATCAATCAGGCAAATGCTTACGGTGCGCAGATCAATTCTGCTGCGAATTCCGGAAATACACTTTCCACGATGTACGATGCCAACAATCCGTTGGCAGTTCAGTTGCAATACGTGGCTCAAATGATTTCCGGAGGACTGAAGTCGAAAGTGTACGTGTTGAACATTGATGGATTCGACACACACGATTCGCAGGTGAGTGCAACTGACACGACTGCAGGAAATCATGCGAATCTGATCAAGCGTCTTTCTGACGCCGTAGCAGCTTTTCAGGATGACCTGACGCTGCTAGGACTGGAAGATCGTGTTGCGGGAATGACCTTCTCGGAATTTGGTCGTCAGGTGGCTTCGAATGCCAGCCTCGGAACAGATCACGGGGATGCGGCACCACTTTTCCTCTTCGGAGGCTGTCTCGATATCAACATTATGGGGCCGAACCCACAGATTGCGAGCAACGTGGTCAACCAGGCCGGTATCCCGATGCAGATTGATTTCAGGGACGTGTATGCGTCCGTTCTGAAAGATTGGTTCGGCGTATCCACACTGGATATTCAGGCCCTGTTTGAGCACTCAGTGACCTTCTATCCGTTACTTAGTGCCTGCAATGTTGGTTTGAGCGAAGAGGAACTGGCCAAAGATCAGGCGTTGATCTTCCCGAACCCGGCGTCGTCGAATGCAACGATCCGTTTCTCTGCCCTGAATGAATGGGTGAAAATCGAAATTTTCGATATGCAGAGTAAACAGGTTGGAACCGTTTTCGATGGAAACCTGACGCAGGGACGACACGATGTACCAAT
>JBNKYR010000280.1:0-4755 GCA_050300995.1 Crocinitomicaceae bacterium
AGCTAACCTATCGGTGGTCAAGAAGGCTTCGGCGGGTTACTACGATGAACTTCCGACGGAAGGAAATATGGGTGGTCAGGCGTTCCGTGATCTCGAATGGGAGGATCGTGTGCAGAAGATTTGTCAGGAATCGCTCATTGGTGCACAGTTCGGTGGGAAGTACTTCACGCACGATGTACGCGTGATTCGTCTTCCGCGGCATGCAGCTTCCTGTCCTGTTGGACTGGGGGTTTCCTGTTCTGCTGACCGAAATATCAAGGCGAAGATTACCAAAGAAGGATTGTTCGTGGAAGCATTGGAAAAAAATCCTGCGCGACTCTTACCGGAGACGCCTCCGCATCTTGATCCTCCGGTGGTGATCGATCTGGATCGTCCGATGGATGAGGTGCGTGCAGAATTGAGCAAGTATCCAGTGAAAACCCGATTGAAGCTCAATGGAACACTTATCGTTGCACGTGATGTGGCACATGCGCGTATTAAGCAAATGCTGGATGCCGGTGAGCCAATGCCTGAATATTTCAAAAATCATCCGGTGTATTATGCGGGGCCTGCAAAAACACCGGAAGGAATGCCTTCGGGATCTTTCGGGCCAACGACAGCTGGCCGCATGGATGCTTACGTGGCACAATTCCAGAGTATGGGAGGAAGTATGATCATGCTTGCGAAAGGAAACCGGTCCGGAGAAGTTACAGATGCCTGTGCGAAATACGGCGGATTCTATCTTGGTTCTATCGGAGGTCCTGCTGCAATTCTTGCGAAGGAAAATATTGAATCGGTAGAGATTGTTGATTTTGAAGAACTTGGCATGGAGGCCATTCGTAAGATCAAGGTGAAAGATTTTCCTGCGTTCATTGTGACCGATGACAAAGGAAACGACTTTTTTGCGGCTCTAAAATGATGATTTTTCGCAGGTTACCCGTAGGGTGTTAAAATTGATATGTTTTGCATACACGGGAAAAAATATATTTATTACTTTTACCCAGGTAAAATAATTAGAGATGAGCATTTTCGGTATAGTTACGTTTCTTTTGATTGGTGGAATGGCATTTTGGTTGTTGCTTTTCCTCCTTGGTTTCATCGTTCCTTACTGGATTACCCTTGGGGTATTTGAAAAAATGCGTCCGAAACGAATTTACGAGGATACGGAAGCGTAAGCTTTGTGCAACATATTTGAGAGCGGTTCTTAATGGATCGCTCTTTTTTTTTATCTGTTACTTTCCAAAACCCCGGGCATTTTATGTCTGAACTTAAATTCTCAGACATGAAAATCTTGCTTTTTATTGGTGCTGTACTTCTCGGAGGAGGAGTTTCTGCACAAACAGAGTTGCCCGTAGTTGTCAATACCAGCCTGAATCGTGCGGAAGCCGTGTTGTTCAGAGGCTATGAAAATCAGATCCGGATCAGGAAAGCTGTCAGTGATGACGCAACATACACACTCCGGGCGGAGGGGTGTTCCCTTATTAGCCAAACTGCTGACGGACGCAATATGGCTCCCGGGAGCTACATCGCGAAACCTTCCCGTGAACCGTACGTGCAATTTACAGTTCTCCGTGGAGAGACGGTGGTTGGTACGGTTCAATTCAAAGTGTCGAACATGCCCGATCCGAAAATTTTTCTGGGAAGTACTCCGAGTGGGTCAAGACTGTATGAAGTTTCGAAATCCGTTACCATGGGATTTCCGGAAGAGGTTCCGTTGGACTTTGATGTGCACGTTGTTTCCTGGAAATTTGAACTGGGAGGTCGCGAATACAAAGGTGGGAATCAGCTTTCGGACGAAGCCGTTGTAGCGATCAAAGCAATGCCGAAAGGAAGTCCATTGATCATACAAGTGCGATGCATCAGTCCTGACGGTATTACACGGTTGATTTCCGGCACGTGGACGATTGGCTAATGTACCTGTTCCATCACACAATGTTCTCCCGAAAGGGAAATTGTGTTGCTCCAAAGCGTTGTTCCGTCTCCGTTTTTCACCTGATAGGGTAACGACGGATTGATCCCATAGGCGTAGTTGTATACCAGTACACCGGTATTCGAACACAAAGGCGTCGCCAGATAGGAGGATGTCCAGGACAGGATTCCGATCTTTTTCCCTCCGGTGTATACGTGAAGGGTGTCTTCACCGTATCCGTTCCAGGTATTCTCCTGTATCCAGAAATGGATGCCTGATTCATACATGCAGGTACCGTCATCAACAGTGGCATCCGAATTATAATTAATGGCAAGTGGTGTGGTGCATCCTGGTTGCTTCTTTTTGCATGAGTAGGAACCGGTGAGAACCAGCAGCACAACAAGTGGAAAGAGATATTTCATTTGGTGAATGGAATGAACCGGGGAGTTGTCCGCTGGTATTGTTTGTACTCCGGGTATTTGCCGGCGGTGATCTCCTCCGAGAAATCAGAACTGCTTTTGAATAGAATGATAAGCAACAAACTTCCGGTGACCGACCAATTTAACCAGTCGCCGCCGGCCGAAACACTGAAGAAATAAAAAGTCAACCAAATGCTTTGTTCCATGGCGTAGTTCGGATGTCGCATGAACTTCCACAAGCCGGTACGCACAAATCCATGCGCGTAAGGACCAAGATCCTCTCCAGCACGAATCCTTCGGTATTTTTCTGTTTGGAAGTTGTACTGCTGCTGATCAGCAATTAACTCGATAATAACCCATGTTAAAACAAGGGCGCCGAGCAGGTAATCGACAATGGTAAGGGTATCTGCTCCGGGACTTCCGGCCACGGCCAGAATGGGTAAGGTGAACAAGAAAATCAGTACGTGCTGATAACCGCAAATGAAGAAGAGATCGAACAGACGCCAAACCCATGGATTTGAGAATCCGGGACGTTTACGCAATACTTCCCATCGATAGTCCTCTTCTCCATCCCAGAACTTCCAGGAATAACCTCCGCGGCGGCCAAAATTATAGGTGAGCCTGATTCCCCAAATGGTTACGAGTATCGACATCAGGACCATCTTATCCGGGAGTCCGGCCATCCAGGTCATGTGCCAGCAATAGTAGATCGGGGCAATGCTCCAGAGTTTGTCCGTCTGGGAATTATTTCCTGAGAGCTGTCCTACGATGAAGGACCATGCAACCACGCCTCCTACGATATACAGCATTTGATCGAGGATTGATTGCTGTACATCGTTCAGGGGTTCGCCATAGAAAAAGCTAACCGTCGGAACGACGATTACAGTGAGAATGAGAAGTAAAATGGTGCCCAGCATAACGCTACAAATCTACCCAAACTTTTGCTCCTTCCGAGCAATTTCGACAAATATCAATTTCGTTTCGACTGCTCAACACAGACTGTCGGAATGCTTTGTATGAGGGACTTTTCCAAATGGATTCAAAATCGTTTTCGGCCAATGTGCCCAGCACGTGTTGCGCATCTTTATCGAAACAGCAGGGAACAACCTGTCCGTCCCAGGTGAAAACGCTGGAGGACCACATGCGCCAGCAGTGATTTCCGGTCCGGTATTTAAGTCGATAGGTGCCATCTGCCTGCTTTTTGTAACGCGCATACTTTTCATTCTCCGGCATCAATGGATGACCGTTTTGGTAATCGTAGAGTTGTGCGCTTTTGATACGAACCTCGTCGATACCCATTTCCTTGCCGAGTGCAAATACTTGTGGGATCTCGTGTTCATTTGGTTTGACGGCGAGAAATTGAAAGATGAGATGCGGGGTTCGCGAGCCCAGTTTCTTTTTCGCGTCTACCATGAAGCGGGAACCTGCCAGTACTTTATCCAGTGTGCCATGTACCCGGTAATTCTCATAGGTTTCCTGGGTGAGGCCGTCAATGGAAATGATCAGTCGATCCAACCCGGATCGCACGATATCTTCCGCAACTTTCTCCGTAATAAAATGGGCGTTCGTGGAGGTAGCCGCGTAAATCCGGTGCTTTTTTGCCTGTGCGATGAGCTCCAGAAAGCGTGGATGGAGAAAAGGTTCTCCCTGAAAATAATAGTTGATGTAAAAAACACTCTTTTTTACCTGTTCAAGCATGCGCTCATGCAAAGCCGGATCAAGCTTTCCGGTGGGCCGCGTGAATTGTTTTAATCCGCTCGGACATTCGGGACAACCGAGATTACAGGCAGTTGTGGGTTCGATGCTCAGCGAGAACGGACGTCCGGAGTGCCGGGCTTTTTTGCTTATGCGAGACCATACATAGCTCCAACGCAGGGCTATGAGATTTATGGCTCGCCGAAGCGTGACATGCCTTAAAATATTGATATTGTCGCGAAGACTTGAGATAAGGTTCTTTTATCACGAAAATACGACAAATGACGAAAGCGGATTCATTCGGTCCGGGCAACCATTGAAAATGCCGTGTGTAATTCTAAAGGACCAATTAATCCGCACACAATGAATTGCATCTTGCAGGTGTGGATATGAATCTGCTTGTGATCTCTGAGAAGGATGAACAGCTCTGGTATGGTTGTTAGGTTTACCTCCGCAGTAAGGGACTGGTTACACAATTCCTGTGATGGCCCACATCAGAGCATCCGGATCAACGATCACAAGTTAATAGTAAATTATAGAGTTAATGTTTGAAGTCGGTTCGTAAGGACCGACTTTTTTGATCTATGCCTGGGTAGAAATTTTGATACCGGCAATACATACGTCATCGACCTGTTCCTCCTCTTTTTTCCAGGAATTGAAAGTTCTGGCAAGAAGATCTGCATACTCGGATACAGGAAGCTCAGGTTGTTCAAGGAACAGTTCTTTCAGCGGAACATATTTGAATTTCTTTCC
>JBNKYR010000281.1:0-4751 GCA_050300995.1 Crocinitomicaceae bacterium
AACAATTGATGGTGGGTACATTGTTGCTGGAACATCGATGTCTAGTAATGGAGATGTAAGTGTAAACCATGGAAACGTTGACGCATGGATATTCAAATTAGACCTAAATGGAAATATCATCTGGGAGAAATCTTATGGTGGGAGTCAACATGACTGGGCTTTTGAAATCCGACAAACTACTGATGGTGGATATGTTGTTGCAGGTTCATCGGAATCCAACGATGGGGATGTTAGTGAAAATTTTGGCTTACGCGATTATTGGATTGTAAAACTAGATCCAAATGGAAATATCATCTGGGAGAAATCTTATGGTGGGAGTCAACATGATCTAGCCAGATCCATTGAACAAACATCAGATGGGGGATACATAGTGATTGGGTTTACTAAGTCCAATGATAATCACATAACTAATAACCACGGAGAGGAAGACTTTTGGGTGGTGAAGCTTGACTCGAATGGCACTATGGAATGGCAAAAATCGTTGGGCGGTTCTGACATGGATCTAGGAGCAGCGGTCAAACAATCCTATGATGGCAGTTACATTATAATAGGCAGTACTCAATCGGTAGATGGTGATATCAGCGTAAACATTGGTGGTCTGGATTTCTGGGTAGTGAAGCTTGATCAAAGTGGAAACCTTTATTGGGAAAAAACTTTCGGGGGGATGTACGATGACAGAGCCACATCTTTAGATTTAACATCCGATAACGGATGCATCATTGCTGGTTATTCAACATCAAGTGATGGTGATCTCAATGCTAATAATGGAATTTCAGATTATTGGGTTCTAAGGGTGGATCAGGGTGGAAGTAAATTATGGCAACGGAACCTGGGAGGGTCTGATGCAGATTGGGCTCTAACCATAAAAACTACCAATGATGGTGGATGCATCGTTGGTGGATTATCGAAATCAAACGATGACGATGTAAGCATGAATCACGGTAATGATGATATTTGGATTGTTAAGCTAGGACCATACTCTGGTCTCGCAGAAACGCCATTTGAAAAAGTTAACAAGGAAGTAGACCGCATTCTCGACCCTGTGGGTAGAAAGATCATGGCGACTCAGAATACTATAATGATATACATTTATAGTGACGGAACAACAAAACGAGTATTCATGATTGAATAAGTCATTTCTTATCCCCCCCCGTTGCTCATTTGAACATGAAATTATTAGGATAGCTTCATAAATAAAGGCCTCCAATAGGAAGCCTTATCGAGAGTTCAACTCTCATTTTGTATTCTGTTGTTCAAAAATCATGAAGTCGTGTCTCGCCGAAACGAGCTGTTCACTATTTGCATAGTGATCCATAAGTACTTTTAGTCCTCCATGATCACTTATCGTCGGTGCCTTGTCACCAAAGTGTTTAACCAAAGCAGTTAAATAGGTATTCCGCAGATGCTTCAGCAGCAACTTCTTCTTGATCCCCGTTCGCTTCCAGTAAAAAGTGAAGGCTAACGAGACAAACTCGATTAAGGTGTTTCGGGATGATTTCTCATCAGGCCCGATCAAGAAGCGATCAGTATCCCGGTATTTGTCCATGCCCAATTCTGTGAGCAGTTGAAACAATCCCTGGGTGATTGGAATACTCTTCATTTGCCTTGATTTGTCATTTCCCCCACGTATCCGGTTGACTTTGTAATTCTCAACTTTGATGAACAAAGGGTTTCCGTTTTCATCAAAGACAATATCTGAGAACTGCAAACACATGAATTCCTCACGGCGCAATCCTGTTTCAAGAGCCAGTCTGAAACACTCCCGAAGCCAAGGCTTGTAACGCCCCTTCCGATTTCCGGACGGGAGTACCTGGTACGGGTCTTTCGGAGTAATCGCTTCAAGGAGCGCATGAAATTCCTTCTCAGTGACGATGGTTTTATCCTCGCCAACTACCCTCTTCTGAACCAGAAGAAAGGGATTCTGGATTTCATAGCCCTTCTGCTCAATCAGCCAATTCATGAATTGTCTCATAAGGCCCATCATTTTGTTGTAGGTCTTATTCGCATGACCGAGTTCCTCAAGAATGTACTTGTGATAGTATGCTACCATCTGGTCATTCACCTGATCCACCCGGACAGCATTCGGATCAATACCGTTTGCTTTGAGTGCTCGGCGAAACTTCTTGAAGTAATCGTTCACTGACCAGAGGTATTCATCTGATCGTACTTTAACCATGTGTAGTTCGACCCCAATGTTGTTCAAAAAGTCGACATAGCGTTCCATGCATTCAACCAACAAAACCGATTTGCCAGGCTCCTCTAGTTGATGAATTATGGGCGCTGGTTGATAGTCCTGGGAGGCAATTTCATTTTCAAACTCACGCTTGAGAAGCATTGCCTCTGTCAAATCCCCGGTTTTCAATTCCCGGGTCTTTTGTTTTCCTCCGGACCCCGGGATTGTGATATATGCTTTGAAGATGTGCTCTTCAGGATGTTTGCACGTTTTCAAACTCTTCCCTGTGAGACCGCACTTCTTGTTTCCAATTTCTCTATTACACTTGCTACAATATGGGCGAAGGCCTGGCACCTTGCCCTTGGCATAGGGTAACCTTTGTTTTTTCATAGGTTCTTCAGTTTTTGTATTAAAAGATTGTTTGATGTCTGGCTGTGATGTATCGGAGCGCATACTCATTGAGGCATCGCCAACGAAACTCCGTACATCACCACTGATATAGCTCACAAAGAGTTCCTTCCAGTTCTCCTGTGTGCGTTTGAGATGATCGATAAATGGTTTGTAGAAGGCGAGAATAAACTCAACCTGAGTGACGATTTGGGTATTCCCTTGGGTGAAGACAAAAACATCGTTATCCTCACACCACTTTATGGCAGATCGTACATCCTTGTACTTTAGCAGCTGCATTACTTCCCGTATATCGAGAATGAACCGCTTCCATTGCTCTAGTCCATGAGCATACAACATCCCTTTTGGGTAATCTTCCATTCAATCATGACCAATACGTTTTTTGGATGTTCGATAGCACCGAGCGGTGCCGTTTCAATCTAATTTACAAAATCATGGTTCGCGGAAACCTTAAGGAGTGTTAAATCTCTGGTCTACCACAAAATTCCACGAGTAATTTCCGTGGAATTTCATGTTCGTTCGAATGGGACTATCCCTGTTTGAAATATGCGTATCCCAATGAAAGTGCATCAAATTGACTTTGCCTGGTACTTTCCCCGGAATCAACATACTTACGCTCCTTGGGAGCACGATCCACGAACTGCGGAAAAATCTTCAAAAGTTCCCGGGTGACCTCCTCTTTTCGATTCACCGAAAAGGTACGGCGGATGTCATCCCTTGAAACATAGCGAATAGGTAATCCCAACAGTTGAATCAGATGCTCCATTTCATGAAGGCTATCAAGCGAGCTTGAACTACGGTACTTCCTTCTGCTTTCTTCACTTTCGAGAATAAAGCAATCAGGTTTGAACCAGTTGACAAGAGACTTAATATACCCCAAACAGGCTTCAGTATTCTTCTGCCCTATGTGTTTGTAGCTACTCATAACCACCGAGCCAGGATCATCCATGACCGCATAACCAATGGCCTTCGGTTGTGGATACAATGCAAGAACGACAGGCTTGCCTGCCGTTACTTCATTTACCCCTGTTCCGTGAATTTCTGGAGGTAGTAAATACGTTCTGCGAGGTTTACGCCATTGCTTTTCTCTGCTATTTCATCAATGCGAACCTGTGCATAGCCTTCCAAAAAGAGTTTAAACTGTTCGATCTCGCGTTTGAGTAATTCTTCAAGCGGGATACCAAAGAGTACGTGGTAGCCGATTATCGTATCAAGAGTTGGGAATCGTTTCCCTGTCTCCATCTTTGATATCGAACTCCAACATTTTTGTTTAAGTAACATCCGGACATCATCCACTGTCAGTGGTGACCGAAGTCGTGCTTTTTTCAATTCTGTGATCATTGGATACGATATAAAACTTGTAATCACCTGTCTCGCGTTCAGGCTTAAACAATATCCTATGCTTATAACAGAAAAAATCATGGTGTCAAGAGCGTGGCACACAGTCACGGCGCTTTCTGCTAACCCTGCTCATTGGTTTTACTGAACCTTTCTTTTAGCAGGTGAAAAGCCCCAGGCGGATGCCTGGGGTCTTCTGACTGCACCAAGAAAGGAACAAGAAAAACAGCTAGGAGCAACGAAAGCAGGAACAGGTGCCATCCTTCTGCCTTCTGAGGACACACTCGACTCGTTCAGGGTCGGTCTGCCTTCTTGGTTTTGAAGGTGAAGTTCCTATCTCTTGTTGTTTATACTTATCTATTGTTAAAGGCATATTCTGCCTTGGAATGTTGCTGTTTTCTGCCTTTGCGAATGCATATTTTGCCTTTGGAGGATTGAGGATCTCATAGGTGATGCTCTTGCGATACCTTCTCTCGTCAGCGGTGAGGATACTTCCCTTTTGATCCGTGATCCGAATGAGATTCTGATTGGAAAGTGATTCGATCGCTCCAGTGATTGCTCGTTGAGAAAGACCAGTTTTCTTCATAAACTGGCTGTGGCTGATCTCATCGCGGGCTTTGTTCCATCCGAACGTTTGTCGGACAATGATGAGTAGGGTCTTCAGTTCTGCTTCGGATAACGTGGGCATCCATGTATCAAAGAGGATGTCAGGGACTTTTGTAAATCGGTTGTTCATACGAATCAGAGTCTATCAGGCCAGTCATGTCGCGACATGGTGTGGGGAATGTGTTTCTGTGGCACGATTTGGGCGCCATGCATGAAAGTTCACTTT
>JBNKYR010000282.1:0-4713 GCA_050300995.1 Crocinitomicaceae bacterium
TATTCTGTCTTTCAAGGGTTGGACATTGAACCGGAAGGTAACTGTCGTCACACACGAACTCGGGTCGGGGGCGTATTTTCGGGAAAATTGTACGTATGACATCGGCTCAACTTTCTTCATCGGAACGCAAACTGCTGAAGCGCCAAACACGCTTCGCACTCATCCTTGGGATTGTATTATTTGCAGTCCTGACAGCCATCAACCTGGTGCTTTATTATCATGATCTTGTCACCGGGATCGAGGGGGTGGAACGACCTCCGGTCAGTCAGCTGATCATTGTGGAAGTGGTTGCTGTGGCCGTCGGGGTATCGTCTTACTACTTCCCTTCAAAAAAATGGCTGAAGGATCTTTCGAACAACCAAAAACACCGGGAAGAAAGCACCGTGCATACAATGTTTGTCAAAAACAACAACGGAATGCCCGAATATACCCTCCGCCTGATGAACAAGCTCCTGGTCGTTACGGATAAGGCTACCTATGGCTCCCTGAAAGTGGGCGACCGTGTAGCCATTACCTACGCCCCGGCCAGTGCCTATGTATTTCATGCGGAAAAGGCGGGGTGAGAGTCAGGGGTTAGGGCGCTCCGCTTTCAGGGATTAGAAATTAGAGCGCTGCACTTTTAGACATCAGACGTTACCATTTCCTACAACTTCACCGTGTACGAAACGCGGGTGTTGGCGGCGCCGGGAACCTTGTTGTACTTCACTTCTTTTTTTACGGCATCGGTTACACTGTTCACCAGCACTTCATTGTTCGTGGTTGTTCTCGAGCGATCCAGTTGGGTACCCACAACCATTCCGTCGGCATTGATGGTCAATACGAGGGCAACGGTGGCAGATGCTCCGGCGCGCATGTTGGACGTATTCAAATGCTGCACCACGTAACGCTTCTCGGTGGCTGTCCCGGAACTGGCTCCCGAACCACTCGTTCCGCTATTGCTTCCGTTTGTTGTTGTATTCTTCTGTCCCCCGCCTGTTGAACCGGATGATTTCTCCTCTGCACCTGCACCAGAAGCGTTTGTCCCGTTTCCGGATGCATTATCCGACCCGGAAGATGCGCCATTGCTGCCGCTGCCGGAAGAAGCACTTTCACCACCACTACTTCCGTTTCCTGAAACCTCTCCTTCATGTCCTTCCCGCGCAAAAGTTCCGTGAATGAATCCTTCGCCTTCCAGCTGATCTGCTGAAATGATCTCCAGAGAAAGTGTTCCGAGATCTCCTCCGGCCTCAATGTACACATAGCCTTCGTCCACGCTGTACTTACCGCTCATAGGAGTACCGTCGTAAGTGAAGTTGCAGAACTTCGAACGAAAGGTGATCGTTTCGATCAGTGTTTTGTTTTCCTTTCCGCCACGATCGTTGTCCCGTACCCGCACGAATTCACCGATCAGTCGTTCGGCATCTACTTCGGTTGTTTCAGGTTCGGACTTACAGCTTACAAGAATAAGGAAAAGGGCCAGGGGGAATACAAGGTGTTTCATAGTTTGAGTTTTTTTTGTTGTTTGTGAACGGTTCTTCTGTAAAGAGTGGGTTCTACTAATATATGGATTTTTGGGAGTTAGGGACCAGGAATTAGGGGTTAGGAGTTAGAGCGCTACGCTTGTTAGAGGTTAGATATTGGAAGTTGGCAATTGGAGGTTGGGAGTTGGATATTAGACCGGGAGACAAAATTTGCTTCCTGATGAGTTGGGAAGTGGATTCAGTCCCTCGAAGTCCACTGTCTATTGTCTCTGAGTCTACTTGCCTTTCAATGATCACAGCGTGAAGCGCAGGCCGTTTTCAAGGGAGAAGGTTTCCCGGTGGACGTCGTCGGGGGGATTGGAATCGGTGAAGTAGTTGAAATGAGTGGTAAAGGAAAGGTACTTCGTGAGTTTCACAATGAGGGCATTCTGACTGGTGATCCGGTAATCGCCGATGGCCTCAAATGAGGGCTGATAATAGGTGACGGATGTGAACTCTCCCCTGTCTTTCGGGAACTTCCAGGAAATCACGCCATAGGTGGAAAGTCGTACGTTGCCGTAGGCCGAAAATTCAGGATCGACAACTTCCTCGTATTCGTAAAAAGAGGAAATCCCGAAGTAGGTGCTGAAGGCTTTTCCGTCACTAACCTTGATCCGTGCCCCGGTACCGGCCAGTGCCCTGCTCTTCAGACTCAGCAATTCGTTGAACTGCCACTGCGTGTATACTTCCCAGCGCAGCCAGTTGTTGATCTTATAATTGTAACGCAGGTGGGCAAAGGCCGCATGATTACTTGTCATACCGAACGAACGCGCCAGATCGTAGCTTCCCAGAATGAGGTAAATATGTCGCAACGATTTCGATTTCAACTGAAAGGCCAGCGATGATCGGAAACGCGACGTGGAAATGCCGTTGGTCTGCTGAAAACTGTAACTCAGGTTCACGTTTCCGGCGGCACGTATGCTATCGTTGTGCATCCGCTGCGACTCGATATTGACGAGCTGGGCATTGGAAGACAGGGCAGCAAGCAGACAGATGACGAGCAGGTATCGCATAATGGGGCGAAGATAGGGATTAGGTGTTAGATGTCAGAGCGCTGCGCTTTTAGACATCAGACCCTTAGACGATAGACAGTAGGAGGTTAGATATTGGTGATTGGATATTGAAAATTGGTGGTTGGATACTCCAATTCATTCTGGATCAGAAAGGTATCCGGTGATCCTTCGTGGATGCCGAAATTGCAGGAAATACCCGATTTAGCGTATGGTTTCAATTTGTATTCGATAAATGGTATTTTGAGTGGGACGTCATAATACACACTTATTAAAACTTACACTAACATGAAACAAATTAGCTTCATCATGGGGGCATGCCTGCTGACTGGTCTGGCAAATGCCCAAATTGTTCAACCAACCGTTCCGGACATTCACGTAGATAACATTTATCCTTCCAATAGTGGAATCGCCGTTTCACCTCAATACGGCAATAACCTTTCTACCGGTGTCATTGCTCCGGTGTATGATTATCCGCAAGGCTATCGCATTCAGTGGTTTGACGAATCAGGAAACCTGCTTGATCACGCTGCCCGCGAAGGTTCTGATCCGGATATTGCCTACACGGAAACCGTGGAAGACTGTGTCGTAGGGATCGAAAAGAATGGTGGCATCGAACTGGAACACTTTCGTTTGACAAGCAATACTCCTATCCTCTATTCGTACTGGTCCAATGACGTGGCCAGCGCCTCAGGTTCTTATCCGAACGTGGATATCAATAGTAACGGCAACGGAGTTGTTTGTTATGAGCGTGCAGGAGAAGTCTGGGCTGTGCCATTTATTGTCACCACTGTCGTACAGGTTACGGGAAGCCCTGTTCAGTTGTCTACCAGTGGTGGGACGCAACCCGACATTGTGTTGCTGGATTCGGAAGACAATATCGTTGTTACCTACATAAACGGAAGCGGGCGACTGATGATCGAATCCTTCAACTACAGCAACTTCCTGGGCGGGACAGCCACCCTTACAAGCCAATACTTTTACAACCCAACCTACACCTACTTCAATTATCCGCGGATCTCTGCAAACCGCCATGCCAACTATGCTTCGGTAGATTACTATGCGGTTGTGGCATCCGAAGACAATGGCAGCGGATACGATGTTCATGGGTATTTCTATTGCGGAGGTGCTGCGCCGGTTTATGCGCTTGTAAACAACGCTCTGGAAAACTGTTCCAACCCTGTAACGCGACCGGTTGTTACGCACGACCGCGGTCGGGTGCACGTTATTTGGGGACAAACACACACACCAATATGTGGTTCCCCTGCAAGTACCTACTGGGGAGAAGACGTCCTGATGGGCGAATTTACTCCTTGCGGAACGAACTTAAACGGAGCTACCAACTACCTCCGCATCAATACGGCGTCCGGCCACTTTCCCTACTCGATTTCTGCCATCAACGTGAAATATGACGCGTTGTTACCAGTGAGTAATACCACTGCCATCGAAGCAGTATTCTACACAGATGATACTGACAGCTATATCAAACGTCGTTCTGCCGCATCGCCAAGTTATATGCCAACTGCTCCTTCCGGAATTACTGTAAGTAAACTGGCCGAGGCATCAGACATTGAGGTAACGGTTCACGATGCTGCCATTTCGGAAATGTATCCAGCCACGTTCCGTCTGTATAATCAGTTAGGACAGGAAATTGAACTGCTCTCTACCGGGCAGGATGGAAATGTGTATCACCTGGACGCCAAAAACCTGAGTTCAGGCACTTATCTGCTGCATTATGAGCAGGGCGATCACGTAGCCACTGAGCGTCTGGTTCACCTGGCGCATTAACCCGTTTACATTTGCACGTCATGATCCCGCTACTTCAGGTGGCGGGATTTTTTTTTATCAGGGGTTAGAGCGCTACGCTTTTGGAGGTTGAAAATTAGATATTGGACTTTAGATAGTTAGACAAAAGACAGGGAGGTGTGCTCTTCGGTGCTTCGACCATTCGATATGACCATGGCATGCAGGCTCAGCAACCTCAGTGTACTTTAAATTCGAAAAAAAATGAATGTCGGCTGCCAGAATCCGAAACGAACGACGACAATATATACTATACATGAAATGAAGCGCCTATGGCAAGTATTTATTTCTTATCCCGGATAACCCTAAAAACAATAACTATGAAAAGAAAGGCAATTGCATTTGCTGCCCTTGTGGCCCTGATCTCCTTTGCTTCGTGCAAGAAAACTTACACCTGTAGC
>JBNKYR010000283.1:0-4691 GCA_050300995.1 Crocinitomicaceae bacterium
TTGACAATGGTGCATCTTTCCAACCAGGAGGAGCTTTCATTGATTTAGTTGCTGGAACCTATACTATTTTGGTAGAAGATGCGAATGGTTGTACAGAAACAACTACTTATGATATCCTTGAACCAACGGTATTGTCATTTTCTTCAACAACAACGAATTCAACTTGCGGTCAAAACGATGGAGGAATAAATGTTACCGCAACAGGTGGAACAACGAATTACAGTTACAGTTTTGACGGTGGAGCGAACTTTGGTGCATCAAATACTTACAATGATTTTGCAGGGACCTACGATGTTGTTGTAGAAGATGCAAACGGTTGTCAGGGAACTTCTTCGGTGACGTTGAATGATCCGGCAGCAGTTACGATTACCAACGTCACACCGACAGATCCGACATGTGCCGGAAACGACGGTATGATCGCAATCACCGCATCAGGTGGTACCGGAGCTCTTCAGTACAGCATCGACAACGGAGTAACCTTCCAGGCCGGTAGTACTTTCAGCGGATTGTCCGGAGCTACCTACAACATCGTGGTAGAAGATGCAAACGGTTGTCAGGCGACAAGCTCAACAACACTGACATCTGCGGGTGGTCCGTCCATTACGAACGTTACTACTACAGATCCAACATGTAATGGCGGTACGGACGGAAGCATTGTAATTACAGCTACCGGAGGTACAGGAACTCTGCAATACAGCATCGACAACGGAGTAACCTTCCAGGCCGGAAATACCTTTAACGGTATCGGAGCCAATACCTACAACATTGTAGTGGAAGATGCCAATTCATGTGCAGCGACAACAACTGTAACATTGAACAACCCTCCGGCAATCGTGATCTCCAACGTTGCCACAACCAACCCGGCATGTGGAAACAACAACGGTTCGATCACTGTAACTGCCAGCGGAGGTACAGGCTTGCTTCAGTACAGTATTGACGGCGGAGTAACCTTCCAGGCTGGTAACAGCTTCTCAGGTTTGCCAGCTGCAACGTACAACGTTGTGGTAGAAGATGCCAACGGATGTCAGACTACATCCAGCGTTACACTTACCGATCCGGGGGCTCCTGTGATCAGTTCTGTAACAGCTACGGATCCAAGCTGTGGCAACAACAACGGAAGTATTGATATTACCGTGACAGGTGGTTCAGGAGGTCTGCAATACAGTATTGATGGCGGGGTAACCTTCCAGGCTGGCAGCAGCTTCTCAGGATTGGGTGCAGCGACTTACAACATCGTTGTTCAGGATGCTGCCGGATGTTTCGCTAACAGCTCGGTAACATTGACAGATGCGGGTAGCCCGTCCATTACAGCCGTGAACACTACGGACGCTTCATGTGGTAACAACAACGGTACGATTACCATTTCGGCAACCGGCGGTGTAGGGCCTTACACATACAGCATCGATAACGGAACAACCTTCTCGATGAGTAACAACTTCATCGGTCTCTCTGCAGGCACCTACAACATTGTGGTAGAAGACGCGAACGGTTGTAGTGTAACGTCCACTGCTACACTGAGCGCAGTTGCAGGACCAACAGTAACCATAGACAACGTAGTAGATATTGATTGCTACGGTGATATGGATGGTACAGTAAACATTAGCGTTTCCGGCGGAACTCCTCCGTACTTGTATGACTGGTCGAATGACGGTACAGGTGACTTCGATGATCCTGAAGATCTGACCAACGGTAACCCTGGAGTTGTTTCGGTAACAGTGGTTGACGCCAACGGATGTTCACAACTCGTAACAGCAACCATTGGTGGTCCACCGGCACTCTGGGCTACGGCAACAACAACGCCTGCTGCCTTTGGTAACGATGGAGCCATTGACCTGACTGTGGGAGGAGGTACACCACCTTACACATTTGACTGGTCAAACGATGGTACCGGTGACAATGACGATTCCGAAGACATTTCGGGACTTGCAGGTAACTCAACATATACGGTAGTTGTTACTGATGCCAACGGATGTACATATACACTGGACGTTTCCGTTGGAAGTATCATGGCGCTGTCTGAAATGGACAACCCGCTTGGTGTGAACATTTACCCGAACCCGAATGCCGGTCAGTTCTATGTTTCCTTCGATAACTTCGTTGGATCTGCAAGAATTGAGGTGGTAGATGTGGCCGGACGACTCGTTTACCAAACCGTTAATCAGGTTGGAATGAACGATAAGGTGTCCATTGACATTACCGAAGTGGCTGCCGGTGCTTATTCGATCAATGTGATCACAGACGAGGCAAGCTTCATGACTCGAATGCTTAAAAACGATTAATCAATTCAATTGAATAAAAAGCCCTTCCTTCCGGAGGGGCTTTTTTGTTTCCGCACCTTTGAATAATTGAGTAAATTGATCACTGTCTATGAAGCGCAAGTCATTATACCGGTCGTTAACTTCACTGAAGAACTGACCTTCTTTACCGAATTCGGATTCCTGCTGGATCGGATATGCTCCAGACAGATACACCCCGGAATATCCTCCACCGGAAAACAATGACCTACCCTATTCCGGGAATGAAAAAAGCTGTCTGAATTCTGCCTGACCTTTCCGGGTCAAATAGGGATAAATTTCCAATGAGATCACTCTCGAATAATGCGCAATTACCTGGTCATTCAACTGAGGATAAGCAATCTCAGCGGAAGAAATCCAGAAATCTCCCATCAATTTGATACGTTCATACAGAAAGGCATATTCGTTCTGAAAAGTTTCAGGGCGCATCAATCCTTTCTTTTCAAGTCCCTGAAATAAAAACAAAAATTCCTGTTCGCGTCGTGCAGACAATTCCAAAAAGTGCTTTCTGATCGTCTCGTTTTCCCGCATTATCTGTGCAAAATCCAGCAGAAGAAACCGGTACTCATAAAGACTCGCCATCACCAGGCCGGAAGTATCGAACAATAATTTCAGGCTGATCTCCGGCACCTGATTCTGCGTCATGCGCGTATCAATTCGCTCAGCGAGTTCGAAGTACAGTGCTTCAATGATGTCCTCCCGCTTCTTATAATGATAATTGAGGTTCCCCTGACTGATATTCATTTCATTTGCAATCGTCCGCAAGGTTACCTTCGGCAGCCCCTGTTCATTAAACAAGCGCAACGCAGTTTGGAGAATCCGGTCTTTCGTCTTCATGAATCAAATATAAAAAATTAGTACTTGTGACCTAATATCAAATCAAGATTAGTACATTTGACCTAATTTTAATTTCCACATGAAAAAAATCACCATCATCGGAGCAGGTATCGGCGGGCTGACAACTGCTATTGCACTCAGAAAAAAAGGATTTGACGTTGAGATCTTTGAAACCACACCGGAATTCAAGAACGTAGGTGCCGGGATAGGTCTCGGGATGAATGCCATGCAGGTCTACAAACATCTGGGCCTGTACGATGAAATCCTCCGGCAAGGAAATTATACGAATCTTCTTCATTCTTCCAACAGACAGCTGAAAGTGATCGGGAGTGTACATTTCGAAAACCTGGAAACTGTGTTCCATGTGAAGAATGTAGCCATCCATCGGGCGGTATTGCATGAAATTCTGATCCGGCACGCCGGTGACACCCCAATTCATCTTGGTAAAAAACTTAAATCCTTGCACGACAATGGCTCGCAGGTTACGCTCGAATTCGAAGACGGCACCGAACATGTAAGCCATCTTGTTATTGGTGCCGACGGGATTCATTCGGCAGTGCGTGCGTCGCTTTTCGGGCCATTTGAGACCCGGGATGCCAGACAGCTTTGTTGGCGGGGAATTTCCTCCGCCCAACTCGACCCCAAATACAACAATGCCCTGAACGAAGCCTGGGGCAAAGGCAGTCGCTTCGGATTTGCACACATTTCCAAAGACCGGGTCTATTGGTTCGCGCTCGTGAACAAAGACGGCACAACCAACAGAAATGCCGATCTTACAGCACTCTTCTCAGGTTATCATCCCGTAGTTACAGAACTCATCAAAGCAACTCCCAAAGAACGTGTGCTGTTCAACGAGATCCGCGACCTTGCCCCCATCGACACCTGGTACAAAGGAAATGTCTGTCTCTTGGGAGATGCTGTACACGCAACCACCCCCAACCTGGGCCAGGGAGCGTGTCAGGCCATCGAAAGTGCCATGGTTCTGTCCATTTGTCTGGACGAAGAACCGACCATAGAACAGGCCTTTTCACGTTACCAGTCAACCCGAATAGAAAAAGCCCACTACGTCACCAAAACCAGCTGGAGGCTTGGGAAACTTGCACAAACGGCGAACCCGCTCATTGCGTTTCTACGCAACCTCATCATCCGGCTCATTCCGGAATCACGGACCGAAAAACAGAATCGTAAGTTGTTCTCGCTCAATTTCTCCCTGGGGAACACGGGGAAATCATAAAGTGCGAGCATTGTACCCAATAAAGAATTCAGGCGATCCGATTATTTCCGTAATTCCGAAGGCGTAAGCACTCCCCCCCACCACAATATCAAACACAACTCCGTCTGAACAGAACTTTTTTCTGCGATTTGCTTAATTGAAAAAAATGTCCTTATCTTTACAGACCAAACGGTCGGTTTGTGAACGAAACAAAAGCACATATCCTTCAAACAGCCTTTTATAGAAGGCCTTCATCCAGAGAGACGTCGATTTATCAGCCACCGGCCATAATCCGGCCATTACCGATCGGGCACCCATCTCCATTAAAGATCGGACCAGCCCGGTAG
>JBNKYR010000284.1:0-4675 GCA_050300995.1 Crocinitomicaceae bacterium
CGGGTACTTACCATTTTGGTGGACGGACCGCTGGGTGATTTCGGAACACAATGGCTGATCATTGAATCCTTCCAGTTTATTTGTGCACTTGCATTGGTGATGGCTACAAGAAGGCAGGCCGCAAAGGGCAGAAGTACGATATAAGGGAAGGATACAGTGTGTTTTTAGCTGTTTTCATCTGGTGGGGAGAAGTTCCTTTTCAGGAATTTTTCTTCCGGTTCAACACCCGAATCTTGTACTTTACAGTTCCCAGTTCCAGCAAGCGGAAGAAGCCAATCAGGAAATTAACCCACGGTCCCGGACTAACGATCTTCCGACCGAAATCGGCGACTTTTCCGTCACGTTCACGGATGTAAGACTCGAGCTCCGGGCCTTGCAGCTGAACACATTGTTGTGCAACATCCCACGCAGCATCGCGGGCAATTGTCATGGCAAAGCCCGCCAGTTTTTCATCGGCGCTTCCGGCTAACCAGTCAATGGGTTTGAGCAAGGGAAAGATGGTCGCCAGTTGGTCCTGTACCTCACCGACAAGTGATTCCAGTACTGCATTGATCTTATTGAAATCGTTGTGCAGGGATTCGAGGTTTTCGGGTTGTACTTCGCTGGCCGCAATACCCAGGTCGAGGCCGATATGTGCGTTCATTCCGACAAATAAATGCTGGATCACCAGAGGCCGGTAGTGTCGGGAACTATCAAAGGCAACTTTCCAGGAGACAGAGCATATTTCCCCATTGGTATACTGATGATACGCCTCCAGGTAGCGATTCGCAAAAATGACATCCAGGCGTTCCATTCGTGGATTATCGTCGAAATAGCCTTCCGCAATTTTTTGTCTGATCGTTACGGTTACACGTTTGTAAAGGGCCGCAAAATACCCATCCCGGCTACTTTTTCGGATGCTGTTACTGATAATTGACTCCAATCGTTCGATGACTTCATCAATGGTGGATGCTGGAACAAATGTGCTCATACTAATGACCTTGGTTAGGGGGCTAAGTATAGCGACATTTTTGCGGATTTCTTTCCGCGAAAGGAATTTCAGGTATTTATACCCTTGAAAATGTGTTGTCTAGCGCTTAATTTTGTTAGAAGTGAAATGTGGTATGGAATTGTACGAGATCATTTCCCGATTGTTGATGCAATGGAATACATAAGTGAATGATCCTGGAAACTTCAACGATGAAGGTGGATATGCGTAGGGAAGTTTACAGGCCGATAATGTTGGAACGAATGATTAAAACATATATTGGATGGAAGCCATTATCAATCCTAAAGAGAACGCTCCGGAACTGTTCCGGAACAAATTCCTTAACAGACTTACAAGGTCCAATCCGATCCTGATCTTTGTAATGTATGCGATCATTGCTACAACGTTGATCTGCATCGGGATGACAGAATTCGGGCTAAGTGCCGGAAAGTCGGCCATTTTCTTCTTTATCGGTTTGCTTTCCTGGTCTTTTGCTGAGTACCTTCTGCACCGTTTCTTTTATCATAAGATTTCCGATGCGAGTTATGATAAAGGTCTGCAGTATGTGTTTCACGGAATTCATCATGGCTATCCTTCGGACAAGACGAAGATTGTTTTGCCGCCCGTTCCTTCTCTGTTGATTGCCGGAATTTTGTTTTCGCTGTTTTACCTGATGATGGGACGATACGCTTTCAGTTTTGGTCCGGGCTTTATGATCGGTTACAGCCTGTATATGTGGATCCATTACATCGTTCATGTGTACCCGATGCCGAAGCGTTTTAATTTTTGGTGGAAGCACCACAATATTCATCATTATCAGCAGCATGATCGTGCTTTTGGGGTAAGCTCGCCGGTTTGGGATTATGTGTTCCAAACTATGCCGGAACCGGATCGTATAACGATTAAAATTGTCGTGAACAGGAAAAATTCATGATCGGTTTTTGGGGTATTCGATCGATAAAGTTTGAAAAATCGGGTATTTCCTGAAGCTTTAAATGCCAAATCAGGTATTTATACCTATTGATTGGTGTGGGAGGGAAGTGTACATTCGGAGAACCACATTAGTTAAGTATAAATGCCTGCTTCACCACTATTCACTTTTTCCACTTCCAGGCGTAGCGACTCTGCTGTGAAATTACAGCAGTTTCTCAATTCCATTCCCGGAATTAGTATTGCAGCAGATGGTTATCCCGGAAAGAATACTTCGGATGCTTTCAGAAAAGTATTTGGGGCTTATTTGCCCGGTGATCCCCGTTTGAATGATAGCGATACGCCATCCCAACCCGATGTATCGGACGGGCCTTCAGACAACACAGAAAACAGCGGCACGAATGACAATGCGCCGCGCTATTTCAAACTGATTCCCTTTTTTCAGCAGAAAGAAGGGGGACTTACCCGCAATACCAATGACTCTGCCAGTTCGTATCCATGTCCAACGCCTTACAACGGACAAACGGGCTGGCACACCAACAAGGGGATCACGTACAAGACCTGGGTGGCCTATTTCGGGGCAAATGCTGATGCACGCTTCTTCGCGATGAGCGACGAAGATTGGGGGCATATTCTCAAAGCAGGCTACTGGGACAAGGTCAATGCGGATAAAATTGTTCCGGATTCAATTGCATATACGATTGTAAGTTGGGCCTGGGGTTCCGGTCCTGGCACAGCTGCGCGACAGATGCAAAAAGTTGTCGGTGTGAAGCAGGACGGAGTAGTCGGAAATGACACGTTGAACGCAATCAATAGCTACCCGGATGAAACAGAGCTGTTTGACAAATGTCTGGCGGCCCGTGAAAACTTTTTCCGGAGTATCTGCGATCCTGCAAATGCCACAACAGACAGCCAGAAGAAACAGTACGAGCGTAACAAGACCTTCCTGAAGGGGTGGCTGAATCGATTGGCAGCTTTCAGTAAAGAGTTCAGGCCGTCCTGATTTTCCGTAGTACTTCCACTTCGGTCTTTTTATGAAAATTGCTTTCTTCGTAGAATGGCAGTGCGACTTTCGATTTCAAAAAAGGACAAATTCCTTGATCAGCAACAATTCCTTGGACTTATCGACGACTACATTAACGATTCGTACGCCGGGAGGAGAACAAAAAAGAACGGTTCGCGAATTACAGAAGGAACCATTCAAAATTACATGTACCTGCGGAAGCACATGATCGGCTTCAGCAAGGTGTGCACTTTTGAGTTGAAGGTGTACGTGGTAAATAATCTGACACAAAACGAGAAAGAGCGGGCGAGGCGTTATTACCGGAAGTTCTATGATGCCTTCACGGATTACCTCTACGACAAGGGCTTTTTCGATAACTACGTAGGGCTGATCATTCGCTGCCTGCGTACCTTTTTCAATTATCTGGAGGAAGAGCGAAATGTTTCCGTAGGAACGTTTCACAAGTCGTTCTTTGTGCCGAAGGAGGAGATTCCAATCATCGCACTCGATAAGGAACAGTTGAGTTTTATCATCTATAATCAGGAATTTCAGGGGCAGGTGGTGCTGGCCGGCCTTGAAAAGATCAAAGACATCTTCGTATTCGGATGTACGGTAGCACTCAGGGTGTCCGATTTGCTGAGCCTGACGCCCAAGAACCTCGTGGTTCAGGGGGATCGCTATTACATCCGTGTTAAATCACAGAAGACGTCTACGTACACATCGATCAAACTTCCCGATTACTGCGTGGAGATCGTGGAAAAATACCACCGGAAACAACAGACATTGCTCCCGGAGATCAGTGCTGCCTATTTTAATTCAAGGCTGAAAGATCTGGGCAAATTCATCCCGGATAATTTCGAGATCGTGAAGACAAGAGATCGCAGGGGAAAACAGGTAGTGGTTTACAAAGACGAGAAGAAGAAGACCCACTATAAGCTTTCCGATCACATGACAACACACATCATGCGAAAAACAGCAATTACCACTATGCTCTCGCTTGGAATGCCGGAACACGTTGTACGGAAAATATCCGGTCATGCCGCAAATAGCAGGGAGTTCTACCGATACGTTCGCCTGTCGCAATCATTGATTGACGACGAGACCGATAAGGTATTCGAAAAGATCAGGACGCTTTAGAACTTTGCACCGATACTTGCACCAAAGACGTTCCAGCTTAAAGGTCCTTGTCCTCCGCCAAGCCCGAAAACGTACATGTAATCAAGTCCTACACCGAGTTTCTTGTACCTGAATTTGACTTCCAGAGTTGAGGAGATTCCATCAACCAGTTCAACTTCCTCCGGATAAAGGTCGATCATGTATCCGGTTGTGAGATTAGCTTCCATTCCCAATTTTTCCGTGAACTTGAACACGTTCGTCATTCCGGCATTACAGATCGAAAAGGTCTTGCGGTTAGTGATGATATCAAACGGCTCCGGATAGTCGACCGGAATGTAGATTCCAAGGCGAAGCCAGTTGGCCTGTATTCCCGGACGCCATTTTTCACGTTGTCCGAAGTACCATTTGCTGCCTATTTTTAAGGAAACGGAAACATAGGTGTCAATGCGTTCGACTTCCTGGTAGCTGCCACCGATCTCATAACCGTATTGATCGTAAAGTGGATAATACTGGAGGTAGGATCCATCGCGAATAGCGCCACCTACAACTCCTTCCAGAAAGAAGCCGTTCTTCATGATCGGATCTGCATTCTCGTCTTTTTCCCTTTGAGGACGTGTTGGGTGAGGGGGGCGCGGTGGCATTGGAGGTCTGCGATGATC
>JBNKYR010000285.1:0-4667 GCA_050300995.1 Crocinitomicaceae bacterium
TTATTGATTTCCGCTAAACGATATTCATCTTTTTGAGCAGGAAGGAGGCATTCATATTGCGGCATATCCCTTTTTTGAAGGTGTAGTCGAAATGCAATTCATCGTTCACGATCTCCGCATCGAAATAGTAGTTTGCGACTTGTGGGAACTCATCGGCAAGTGAGCAGAGGCTGAGATCATGTGTGGCAATCAGTCCTGTCGATCCCGTTTTCAGTAGTCGTTCAACAAATTTCTGGGATCCTTCCGCCTTGTCTTTACTGTTCGTTCCTTTCAGGATCTCATCGAGCACAATGAAGTAATTGCCACTTTCCAGTGTGTCGACGATGAATTTCAGGCGCTTCAACTCCGAGAAGAAATAGGACTCATCATTTTGTAATGAATCGGACGTACGCATACTGGAAATGAGTTTCACAGGACTGAACTCAAAGTGGCGGGCATCAACCGGGAGTCCGCAATTAGCCATCACCAGGTTCAGGGAAACAGTGCGCAGAAAAGTGCTTTTTCCTGCCATGTTCGCTCCGGTAATGATGAAAAATTCCGCATGATTGATATGCACATCGTTGCGAACAGACCGCTCGGGATTGATCAATGGATGGCCGATTCCTTTTGCGTCAAGGATCACTTTGGGATCTTTGCTAAGCTCCGGATAGATGTACATCGGATGGTTAAAGGAATAATTGGCCATGGAATTGGCGGCGTCAAAATATTCGATGGTTTCGAACCACTGGTGAACGGAACTGTCAAAGTGTTTCAGCCAGCGTTCGATGCGGAGTGCAAAGTAGAGATCCCATAGGAAAAAACCATTGGCTACGGGTGCAAAAAGCATGTTGTTGCGATTTCCGAGGTAGTCGATCTGACGCGCAAGGTTTCGCAGTAAAACGGAGGCATTTTCACCTTCCGTGCGAATCTTTTGCTGCCATTGCTGAAGCGCAGGGGTTTCAAAGGTCTCATTTTCGATGGCTTTCAGCATTTCGGCATATTGGGCCAGTGTGTCTTTCATGGTACTGGCATCCGCATACAATCGTGTGATTCGTTTGACGAATGGACCTGTAATGGTCAGACCTACGAAAAGCCAGTACAAAAGATAAATTCCCGGGATCATTCCCAGACTGAACGCGACCAGAAGGCCAATAGTACCAAGTCCAATGACAAAGGGTAACCAACCAAACAACTGAGGCACGAAGGGCTGGTACTTGTCAAACCAGCGAAGTACGTGTTCGGAAGGGACGCTTGTTTCAATAAGTGATGCAGTCGCTTTAAAACGCTGACGCCAATCTGCCTTGCTCGCGAGTTCTTTAACGGTGGCCTGTTTTTCGGAAATCTTCTCAGTGTCGTTGGAGTTAAGCCATTGTCCGAGTTCAGCACGGCCTCCTTTTGTTTCCGTACGGTTTACGCGTTGAAACAGAGAACCTTCTCCAAAGAGATCAATATCCTGATTGTACGGGTGTTCGCCGGATAAAAAATCGCCTCCGTGATCAAAGGAAGAAAAGTCGCCGCTGAGTCCTGCAAGTTCGGTTTCCTGAATATGGACCAATTGCTCGTAATACCGTTGTTTCCGTTTAATGTCTGCCGATCTTCCTACCAGGAAAATGAAGCCAACGATCCCGGCTGCAATAACAGATACTAAAACGGGGGTGTACTGCCGAAAAAAGTAGATACATGCGGCCGTGAGCAGGAAAACAGCGAGGCGCGTCATGGAGTAGAGGAAGAAACGCTGCTTCAGTTGGGATACCTGTTCGCTGAATTCTTTCAACCGTTTCGAATAGAATATTTGGGGATTTTCCATGGATTACAAAAGTACGGAATTGATGTTCCGGGAATTAAAAAAGGCCACAGAAACTGCGGCCCTTTACAAACACTGTTTTCACATTATGGCGTGTAATTGTCGGCTTCTACCACTCTTGTCGAAACGTAATTGATCAGATCCGACAATGAGTTGTCAAATGAAGTGGCATTCGTGTAAGAATAACCGGAAATTTCACCGTCCGTTCCTGTTACGTATGGCGCGATCATATTGTGTGCGGTAGTGAAACGGGAAGTCATTTCAGATACCGTAAATACACTTGTGATGAAGTCATCAATGTAGTTGTCGTACGTTGTTTTATACACGGGGTCTGCGTAAATGTACTCGAGCATCGGCCAGGTAACGTCTCCGGTTGAACTGGTCGGAGTAGATGACAGGTCGGAGAAATCAAAACTGAGTGCGGTCATGCTTCCGCCGGGTCCGCCACCTCCGCCAGGGCCGTCCGAGAAGGTCTCATTGTTGTCCCAGGGAATCCATGTGAATTTCGAAGTGGATGTGCTATTGTACAGGTAATAATTGTGCGTCATGCGTCCGTAGGTATCCCAGTTTTTCATGGTCATGTTGGCCGCCATGTATTTCAGATACCGATCCATATCAATGATCTTTTCCATATCCGTCCGCCATTGCGAAGGATTGGAAGTTCGTGTATCAGAGATCAATGTGGAAACCAGTTGATCGATATCGCTCATGCTCGCGCCTTCATTGGTCTTGTTGAGGAAATACTGGTCCGTGATCAGCGAGGGGTCATTCAACCTTGCACCGTCGCCATCAGGCTTGTAGCAATTACCATTCGAATTCCCGAACTGTGCGTCGAGCATTGGTGTATCGAATACGACTTCCACCATGGTATAGAGCCCGAAATAGATCGGTCCGTCTCCATGGTCGATGTATACACGATAGAAGGCCGTGCGAGGTGCGGGAACGCCAAACGCTCTGAAAACATCGGCAGCAACTTTTTCATGTAGAAGCGATTCGTCTTTGAACCCACTCGATAGTGAGAGTTGGGTGAAACCGTAAAATGTTTGTCCGTTGATGTTCGGATTTTCGTTTTCAAAATGATTGGTCTCAATTCTCAATGGAAGTTTGCCGGATCCTTGCTGATAGGCCGAAGTGAGGCTTGAATTTCCTTTGTAGCGAAGACCTACGTCATACCATTGTTTTCCGTTAAAATACATTTGTGCCGGAATGTACATGGGGGTTTCATCACTGAAGTTGCCCGGGCCCGAGGTGCTTGATACAATGGCCGCGAGATCACTCTGCATGGCCTCCCAGTAATCGGATTCGATGACGAAGTCCAGGCGTTGTACGGCATTTTCGTTGAATACCACGTCGTAATTCGGTGTTGCACCATATCCGTGCGTTTCGGCAGTCCAGTCATCGAGACCGGCCCCACCGGTGATGAGGTCTTCTTTTTTACAAGAGGAGAAAAGAAGGGTGACAGCTGTCAGTATGTAGAGGGAACGGTAAAGCATAGCAATCAGAGTTTAAAGTTGAGGTTAATGCCACCGATGAAATAAGTGGCAGGTGTATTGTAATTACCTGTGTAGGATTTGAGTCCTTGCTCAACACGGTAAAAGGCACCGATCCCAAAATATTTCTTGATGGCGTAGTTCGTTCCGAGGGTAAAGCGCAGTTTTTCGAACCCTGACTGGATCAGGCGCTGGTCAATTCCTTCCACATACTCCACGCCGATGTTATCGTGGGTGTAAAATCCTTCTACGGAAATGTATGGATCCAGTTTCCAGTTTTTAATGTTGTATTCGGCTTTAACTCGCAAACGGTATTTCTGCGTGATATCATCGCCTTCCGAACGGGAAATTCCCAGTTCGTCGTGGTTCTGAAAACGGAAACGGTAGCTGAGCGTCCAGCGGTCCACTTTGTGGCGGTATTGAAGATCGGCGTAGACCCGTTGCTCGTTCTTATAACCCGATTTCTTGTTGTTCCGGATGAAACGGTAGCCGATAGCCAGGTCAAGGCCCTTAAAAAGTTCATACCCTGCTTCCAGTTCTGTGAAGTACTGGTCGAGATGGGTTGAGTTGTCATCAAAACGAAATTCCTGCGTGAGCGCAAAATCCAGTTTTTTATCCAGGAAGGATTTTTTTACGGAAATGCCGCTCCAGGTTTCATAATCACGCACTACGGTGGAGTCTTGTGCATGGGCACACGAAAAAACCGCAAGCGTCAACAGTAGAGTGGAGAAAAGATGTCGCATGAGCTAAAGTTAAGAGAAAAGCACTTCTTTATGAACGGAATGTTACCGGATTTTATTTCCTGTGTTGACGCGAAATAGAAAGTGTCTTTAAATATGTATGGTTCACAGGGGAGCCTATCTACTCCTGAATTTCTGTGTTCGGAAGGAGTTTTCTGATGCGTTCCAGTTCTTCCTCCGAAACGGGGTTTCCCTGCAGATAAAGACGTTTCAGGCCGGTTAATTTTGAGATTTCCGTAGGTAAAGTCTCCAGGTAATTGCCGGATAAATCCAATTCTTCCAGTAGAGGTAGGTTACCAATTTCAGCGGGTAGTACTTTCAGTTTGTTATTGTTCAAATTGAGTCGCCTAAGTTTCTTCAACATACCTAGTTCCCGGGGTATTGAAGAAAACTTGTTGTTGTCCAAACGGAGTTCTTCCAGTTGTCCGAGATCTCCGATAGAAGCCGGCAGTGAGTTCAATTGATTTTCGTAGAGGTAGAGTAGTCTCAGATGGCTCAGTTGTCCGATCTTATCTGGCAGCGTTTTCAGTTTGTTATTGGCAACTTCCAATGCTTTTAAATGCGTGAGCAGGTAGATTGAATCGGGAAGTGATTTAATTCCCTGTCCGAACAGATTCAGGGATTCGATCGAATCCGGGGCTTCGAAGGCTTCCT
>JBNKYR010000286.1:0-4667 GCA_050300995.1 Crocinitomicaceae bacterium
ACGATGCCTGCGAGGCTGCTACAAACGGTGCCTCATTGACAGGGAAGATCGTAGTAATCCGAAGAGGAAGCTGTGCGTTTGTCGATAAAGTTGTAAGAGCCGAAAGTGAAGGGGCACTGGCAGTGATCATGGTGAACAATGTAGGAGGGGCACCATTTGCGATGGGAGGAACTGACCCGGGAATCGGAATTCCGTCCGTAATGATCTCCAATGTGGACGGAGCGGCGTTGATTGCGGCTATTGAATCGGGAACGGTGAACGGAACGTTGGTGAATCAGGGATCGTATGATCTCGACGGGGATCTGGACAACGGGATCATTGCGCATGAATACGGACATGGTATCTCCAAGCGGCTTACCGGTGGAGCGTCCAATGCGAACTGTCTCACGAATAGCGAACAAATGGGGGAGGGCTGGTCAGACTGGTTTGCCCTTATGTTGACGATTGAACCGGGAGATCAGGCAACGGACAACCGTGGAATGGGAACATATGTCACAGGAGAATCAACATCAGGAGTTGGGATTCGTCCGGCGCCTTACAACACCGATTTTGCTGTGAACAATTACACGTATGCAGCCACGAACAATACAGGAAGCATTTCGCAGCCACACGGTATCGGTTTTGTCTGGTGTACTATGCTTTGGGACATGACCTGGGCGCTGATCGATCAGTATGGTTTTGACCCGGATCTTCACAATGGAACAGGTGGAAACAACATGGCCATGCACCTTGTGATCAACGCGTTGAAGCTGCAACCTTGCAGTCCTGGTTTTGTAGACGGGCGTGATGCTATTCTGCAGGCTGATCAGCTCCTGTATGGTGGGGCCAATCAATGTTTGCTTTGGAATGCCTTTGCCAATCGTGGGCTCGGGTATTCGGCTAATCAGGGAAGTGCCAACAGTCGTTCGGATCAGGTAGAGGCGTTCGATATTCCACCGGGCATGGTGAATGTTTCGGGTTCGGAAAGCGTTTCATCGTGTGGAAGCTATCTCTGGCCGGCAGATGGAAATACGTATAGCAGCAGCGGGACATATTCGACAACGCTTCTTAGTTCAACTGGTTGTGATTCACTGGCTACATTGAATCTTACGATCAGTGCGCCGACTTCAGGATCTGAAAACGTGACATCCTGCACGAATTATACCTGGCCGGCGACAGGAACAACTTATACGAGTAGTGGGAATTATACCACAACGCTCACCAATGCTGCAGGTTGCGATTCCACGGCAATGCTGAATCTGACAATCAGCAACGCGTACAATGTGACTGAGAATGTGACCGCTTGTACTTCGTATACATGGCCTGCAACCGGACAAACGTATTCGAGTGCAGGAACATACACAGCCAATCTCACATCCATCAACGGTTGTGATTCTACGGTAACACTGAATCTCGCAATTAGCACGGTTGCTACCACTTCTCAGAATGTTTCTGCGTGTTCTTCGTACACATGGCCTACAAATGGAAACACGTATACTACTTCCGGTACTTACAGCGTTCAGTTGACGGCGAGTTCTGGTTGTGATTCAATTGTGACACTAAACCTCGTGATCAATACACCGACGTCCGGTTCCGAAACAGTTGCTACCTGCGACAGTTATACATGGCCTACAAACGGACAAACGTACACGTCATCAGGAACATATAGCGCCACATTAACGAATGCGGCTGGTTGTGATTCTACGGCGACTTTAAATCTTGTGATCACGAACAGTTCGAACAATCCGACACAAGTGGTGACGTCCTGTGATAGTTATACGTGGGCAGCAGATGGGAACACTTATGCCACCAGCGGCACTTATTATGCGAATCTGATGAATAGTTCAGGATGTGATTCAAACCTGGTACTTGACCTTACGATTGCCGCCAGTAATTCAGGGACTGAAGATGTAACAAGCTGCGATAGCTACATCTGGGCAGCGAACGGACAAACGTACACATCAAGCGGTAGTTATACAGCGATGTTGACCAATGCATCCGGTTGTGATTCAGCCGCAACATTGAATTTGACGATCAATACGGTGGACAATGGAGTCAGTTTTCTGGATGTTGTGACCCTGACAGCGGATCAGGCCGGGGCAAGTTACCAATGGCTGGACTGCGACAATAATTACGCGCCGATGGCGGGAGCAACAAGTCAAACATTTGCTCCTACGGTGAATGGGAATTATGCCTGCGTGGTATCGTACAACGGATGCACAGATACTTCAGCTTGTCAGCAGATCGATAAGCTTGGAATTCTTGAAAATGACTTTGGGGATGCCTTGTCGATTCATCCGAATCCAACACAGGGAGACTTGTTTGTTCAGTTGGGACAAACATTGACTTCCGTGAATGCCAGATTATATGCGGTGAATGGGCAGCTCGTCCGGGAACGCTCGTATGTCAATACCAATGGCTTTGTCTTTACCGTGGATGCCGCTCCGGGATATTACATTCTTGAGCTTCAGACATCCGATGACCGCAAAGCCCGCATAAAAGTACTGAAGGAATAAGATTATACAGCTGCAAGCAGGACTCCGGCTGTAAACAGCAAAACGAATAAGAGTGCCGTTACTACCAATGATTTTTCGGTAAGCGGCACTTTTCTTTTGGTCTGAAAGAAACTATTGAAGCACAGATCAACGATCCTCTGCATAACGTAGTAGTAGCTGTTATTGTATTTAAAACGAAGGATGCCCCCTGGAGGGTTGCCTTTAGACGAGGATGTTTTTAAGAATGGAACTGCTGGCAGTTCAGTATGAGATGTCGTTTAAACATTGTTGGCAGTACCTTTTGTCTCAGATTCATTTTCAAAAGTGAAAATATCAATGTGTCGGCGGACCTATTAGGTCGCAGCACCGAGGTACGAACCCTCTTTCGACTCCAAAGTGGGTTAAAACAAAAAGAGCAAGCACTAATGTACTTGCTCTTTTCTATCTTGATTCTGTGGAGCCTATGGGAGTCGAACCCCTGACCTCTTGGCTGCCAGCCAAGCGCTCTAGCCAACTGAGCTAAGGCCCCTTGTGAACGACACAAATGTAGGATTTTCCGGGAAATATGAAAGCTTTTCGAAAAACGCTGAAGTGTTTCGATCAAACTTCGTTATCCAGTTGATCCGTCACTACGTAATAGCGCGGATCGTTGATGTCCGAAGCAATGATCGTCTCGAATTCCGGATTGGCCCGCATCAGGAGTTTTTTACAATCCGGACTGAGATGGGTTAGGCGGACCTTTTTACCGAGATCAATGTATTTATTGGCAATCCCACGTACCGCTTCAATAGCAGAGTGATCCGAAACTTTGGATTCAATAAAGTCGATCTCGATCTGATCAGGATCGTTGACCGGATCAAATTTCGAATTGAATGTCTGTACCGAACCGAAAAACAGTGGTCCCCAGATCTCATAAACCTTTGTGCCGTCTTCCTTGACATGTTTACGGGCGCGGATCATTGTAGCATTCTTCCATGCAAAAACCAGGGCGGACATGATTACTCCAACAACAACAGCAATTGCCAGATCCTGCCAAACGGTAACTGTAGAAACCGTGATCAATACAATGGTATCGGGCAAAGGGATTTTATTAAGGATGCGGAAGCTGCTCCATGCAAATGTGCCGATGACCACCATGAACATAACGCCAACTAGTGCTGCAATCGGAATTTGCTCGATGAGGGGAGCTGCAAACAGAATAAAGCACAGAAGGGCAATTGCTGCTGTAGCGCCAGAGAGTCTTCCACGGCCTCCTGCGTTCACATTGATGATCGATTGACCAATCATTGCGCATCCGCCCATTCCACCGAAAAAGCCGTTCAGAATATTGGCGCTTCCCTGGGCCATGCATTCCCTGTTCGCACTTCCACGGGTATCGGTGAGTTCATCCACAAGATTCAGTGTCATGAGTGATTCGATCAGTCCCACAGCAGCCAGCAATACAGCGGAGGAAATGATCATTCCCCAGTGACCGTCAAGCGTGTGCGCAAAACTGAAAAGATCAGACTGAAATGTTGGCAGAGAACCCTGGAGGCCACTTCCGCCGGAATCTCGGATGAAGGAACCAACGGTACTGACATCCAATCCGCTGAAAATAGTGATTGCAGCAACCACAAGGATTGCCGTCAGCGCAGCAGGTATCTTTTTGGTCAGTTTCGGTAGTCCGAACATGATTCCCATGGTCAAGGCGACCAGTCCGATCATCGTATACAGGGGAGCGCCCTGAATCCATTCCTGATGCCCGTTGACATTTTCTTTGAACATTCCCAACTGGGAGAGAAAGATGACGATGGCAAGGCCGTTCACGAATCCCATCATCACCGGATGGGGGATCAGTCGAACGAATTTTCCAAGTCTGAAAAGTCCGGCCGCAATCTGAATTAATCCCACAAGGAGCAAGGTGATAAACAGCCATTGCAGACCGAGGTTTGATACTGGCTGATCCAATGTTTCTCCGACACTGTTTCCCTGTTGGATCAGGTGTACCATGACAACAGCCATTGCTCCGGTGGCTCCGGAGATCATTCCGGGTCTTCCGCCGAACAATGAGGTGACAATCCCCATCATGAAGGCACCGTACAGGCCAACCATCGGATCAATACCCGCCACAAATGCAAAAGCTACTGCTTCAGGAACCAGGGCCAAAGCAACGGTAAGCCCTGAAAGAATGTCATTTTTTGGATTGAATGTGAA
>JBNKYR010000287.1:0-4659 GCA_050300995.1 Crocinitomicaceae bacterium
GGAATGCTTCCCTGCCGAAGACAGAACGTTTGTTCAGCGAGCAGCGTCGTGTCTCTACGGTTTGTTTCAACTACGACAATGAAGGGTTCTCCTGGCTCAGCGAGATCGGAGACAGCGAAGAAGCTGCCGAAGACAAAGTAGACTGGGTCAGCTTTAAGCAAAGCTACTTCTCCTCTTTCCTCAAACCTGACAATCCTTTCGGAAAGGAAGGGACGAAATTTGTGATCGACAATTACGACGATCATGAAACCATGAAATGGACACACCTGAAAGGCTACTCTGCAAATCTGAATCTGAACCTTGCAAGTGTTGACAACGCGTCCGTTCACATGAACTGGTATTTCGGGCCGAATGATTATGAAACGCTTCGCTCATACAAGTCAGGCTACGATGATGTTCTGAACTACGGTTGGGGAATCTTCCGCTGGATCAACCTTTACGCGGTACAACCACTGTTTAACTTCCTGTTGAATACAGGTATGGGTGCAGGACTTGCAATCCTTCTCCTCACCCTCATCCTGAAGTTTGCGTTGATGCCGATCCAATGGAAGATGTACACTTCTTCTGCGAAAATGAGAATCCTGCGTCCGGAGATCGAAGAGATCAACAAGAAGTATCCGGAAAAGGAAGATGCGATGAAGAAGCAAATGGAAACCATGACGTTGTACCGGGAATCCGGCGCAAGTCCGCTGGCCGGCTGTGTACCGATGCTGATCCAGATGCCGATCCTGCTTGCGGTTTTCCGTTTCTTCCCGTCCACCTTTGAGCTTCGTCAGAAATCATTCCTCTGGGCAGAAGACCTTTCTTCTTACGATTCCATCTGGGATTTCGGTGTAAACGTTTGGTTCTACGGTAACCACATGAGCCTCTTTACACTGCTGATGGCCGGAACAACGTTGATCTACACCTTCATCAACAGTGGGAATATGCAAACACCACAACAACCGGGAATGCCTAACATGAAAGTGATCATGTACTTCTTCCCTGTGATGATGATCTTCTTCTTCAACAACTATGCTTCCGGTTTGAGTTATTATTACTTCATCTCCACTTTGATGTCTATCCTGATCATGTTGCTGATCAAACAATTCTTTGTGGACGAAGACAAGCTCAAGGCTAAAATGGCCGAGCGCAAAGCCGCTGCTTCCACAGCCGGTGGCGGAGCAAAGAAAAAATCGAAATTCCAGGAGCGTTTGGAGCAAATGCAAAAAGCGCAGCAGGAACAAATGAAGAATCGCCGCAAAAAATAAGGGCATTCTTTGAATCGAACACTGAGAAAACGCACCAATTTTGGTGCGTTTTTTTATTGCTAAATCGGTTTTTAAATACTAACCTTGTATTATCCCTATACTGATCCGCTCCTGCACTGCATTACTTTACTAAAGCAAAGAGCAATTATGTTGAATACATTGATCACAGGATCGGGATCTTACATCCCGGAAGTAGAAGTAGATAATCTGAATTTTATTGAAAACCCCTTCTGTTTCGATGACGGGCGCCGAATTCAGCACGACAATCAGGAAGTAATTGCAAAATTTCAGGAGATCACCGGCATCCGTGCACGTCGCTATGTCGAGGATTCTCAATCCTGCTCGCAAATTGCCACAATTGCGGGAAAACGCGCTATTGAAGACGCCGGAATCGATCCCGAAGAACTCGACATGATCATTGTCGCGCACAATTTCGGGGACGTGATCAAAGGTTCTATTCAAACGGATATCGTCCCAAGCATTGCTTCCCGCGTAAAACACGATCTCGGCATCAAAAATGAATTTTGCGTACCATATGATCTCATCTTCGGTTGTCCGGGCTGGGTGCAGGGACTCATCCAGGCACACATGTTCATCAAGGCTGGTGAAGTAAAGAAATGCCTGGTGATCGGCTCCGAAGTCCTTTCACGCGTGGTAGACCCCTTCGACCGAGATACGATGATTTTCGCGGACGGAGCCGGAGCTTCTGTGATCGAGGCACGTGAAGAAGACGAAGCGCGGGGTATCCTTTCGCACGCGACCGTTTCTCACACACAGGATGAACGTAACTTCCTCTGCATTGGTGAAAGCTTCAACCGCTTTGGTTCGGATGCTACCAAATTCATCAAAATGAAAGGCCACAAGATCTATCAGTACTCTCTGACACAAGTTCCGAAGGCCATGAAATACTGTATGGATAAGATCGGATTGCACCTGCAGGACATCAACAAGATCCTGATCCACCAGGCCAACGAGAAAATGGACGAGGCCATCATCAAGCGTCTGTATCGCTCCTTCAGTATGAAAGACATTCCTGAAAACATCATGCCGATGATCATCGAACGTTTGGGTAACAGTTCCGTCGCTACGGTGCCTACCCTTTACGACATGATCATGAAAGGACAATTGCCAAAGCACCAGATCAATCAGGGAGATAAAATCCTGCTCGCCTCTGTGGGAGCCGGAATGAACATCAACTGCATTGCTTACCAGGCGTAAGCTTACTTGCGGCTGAAAAGGTTGTATTTCATGATGCAGTAGATCGCACGGAAACCATCTTTCCAACCGATCTTCTTTCCTTCCTCGTAAGTACGACCGTAATAAGAGATGCCTACTTCGTAGATCCGGATCTTCGGCACACGCGAAAGTTTCGCCGTGATCTCAGGTTCAAACCCAAAACGCTGTTCGCGCAGATTAAGCGACTGTGCCGTCTTCGTATCGATCATCTTGTAACAAGTCTCCATATCGGTCAGGTTCAGGTTAGTGAACATGTTCGAAAGACGTGTCAGAAAACGGTTTCCAATCGAATGCCAGAAAAAGAGAATTCTGTGTGGATTTCCACCCATGAAGCGCGAACCGTATACCACGTCGGCCTGCCCTTCCAGAATTGGCTTCAACAGGAAGTTGTATTCTTCCGGATCGTATTCGAGATCAGCATCCTGGATCACCAGGTATTCACCGGTAGCCAGTTCGATCCCCTTGTGCAGAGCTGCCCCCTTCCCCATGTTGTGCGGCTGATTGAACAGTCGCATATTCATTTCAGGGTTGGCTGCAATATACTCTTCAATGGCCTTTTCCGTTCCATCGGATGATGCATCATTGACAAGGATAATCTCCTTTTCGATCCCTCCCTTCAGCTCCACTTTTTTGATCTTGTTCAGGATCAGGTGAATGGTTTTCGCCTCGTTGTAGGCAGGAATAATAATAGAAAGCTTGCTAATCTCTTTTTCCATGGAGCGCAAATATAGCACATTCAACCATGTGGGTGAATGGATTCAAAAATTGAAATTCAAAAATTACCTGCCGTTTGACTTGTGCAGGTCAAGGATTCAACGATACAAGGTGCAAGATGGTTGGTGAAAAGTGCGCCTCAACAGGCTCTTTGTCCTTATTCAATCCTGAATGATTCAAAAGATTTCTTCAACTCCTCCCAGGTAAAGACGGCCGATTCCATCTGTGGAGACCATTGCACCTGGCAGAGATACATGTATTTTTCGCTTTCCACCAACTGATACAGACGGTACACGAAAAACTGGGGATAACGCTGTTCGTCGATGAGCACATTCTTCAGCTTGTTGCTCGTTGCCCACAGGATCATGTCGCTATTGGAAGTCAGGGAATCAATTGGTTCACTGCTTGCGGTTGACAATGCAAGAAAGAAATTCGGAAGGCTCAATGCGATGGAGGTGTTGTCAAAATCTTCTTTTGCAAAGGCCATAATGGTCATTTTCACCTCAAATGCCAGCGCACTGTACTCATCCGTCTGATTCAATTCCTGTCGCCATGCAATAACATCTTCCTCGGTGTACTCAACGCCTTCCAGTGTTTTCAATTCCAAAAACCTGGAAAGCGTATGCTCCGCAGATTCTGTTGTCGTCTGCTCATCCAGATTCACCACAATACTCTCTCCATTCTTCACTTCCAGGATCTTCGCTCTGTACAATAGCATTCCGAAAGGAGAATTTGCCGAAACCAGTTTTTGAAGGTATTCCTCGTCCAGGTCCTCGAGCATGAACAAATTTTGAATAAACTCCTTGTACGTGATCTCTTTCGGATCACTCCAGTCCTTTCCCTCCGGCTTATCGAAGGAATATCCCAACTGGCTATTCACGTATTTTGAAGGCTGATCCTGAAGTTTCTTCCCTTTATTCCTGGAAGAATCGACGGACATTTCCCGGTCATCCACTTTCACCGAAAGGTATTTCGACTTCCGGTCCATCACCCGGTCAAAGAACACCGCCACGATCACCAGAATCAACAGAAAAACCATGATCACAGGATACCACGGATGAATCGGGTTCGATTTCGGGGTCAGGCTCATGGCCGCAAGGATGATGGCCTCACCGACCAGCACAATCAGCCCCAACAGCTTGATCCAGTCGCTGATCGAATCCAGAAGGGATGCCCGGTTTTCAGTCTTACTCATAGTGAATCTGGTTAGTTAATCTCACTTCGGAGACAACTGCAATTTGCCTATTATTCAGGAAAACCGCAATAGGTATAAATACCTGAAATAGAGGCTGGATATTAGATGTCAGAGCGCTACGCTTGTTAGGAGTTAGGGGCTAGGGGTTAGATGTCAGAACGCTGCGCTTTTAGAGCTAAGAAGTTGGACAAAAGACTTGTGGAGCTCCAGAATCTTAGAATATTTGAATCCCTGAATAGTTAATTCTATGCATCTCAATTATTG
>JBNKYR010000288.1:0-4627 GCA_050300995.1 Crocinitomicaceae bacterium
CGCTATCGATCCATTAAAGAAAAGAAAAAAGAATTCTATCAAATTGTTTTAGATAAAACACCGTTTTATGCAGAAAGTGGTGGACAGGTTGGCGATAGCGGTTATTTGCAGGACGGTGAAGAACGCACCCCGGTATTTGACACCAAAAAGGAAAACAACCTGATTGTTCACCTGATGAACAAATTACCGTCAGACATCCATGCTACCTTTAATGCGGTGGTGAATGAGCGTAAGCGTCTTGCCGCAGCTTATAATCACTCTGCAACTCACCTTCTCCATCATGCTTTGCGCACGGTACTCGGAGAACACGTAGAACAGAAAGGATCGCTGGTAAGTCCGGATTATCTCCGTTTCGACTTCTCTCACTTTGCCAAAGTGACCGATGAGGAATTGCAGAAAGTGCAGGAGATGGTTTCGGCGCAGGTACGCGCAAATTACCCGCTGGAAGAACACCGTAATACACCGATGGAAATTGCCAAAAATATGGGGGCCATGGCTCTCTTCGGAGAGAAGTACGGTGATACCGTTCGTGTGATCAAATTCGGTGATTCCGTAGAACTCTGCGGAGGAACCCACGTGCGGGCGACCGGTGAGATCGGATTGTTCAAGATCACCACAGAAACTGCCGTAGCAGCGGGAGTACGAAGAATTGAAGCCATCACCCATGAGAAAGCGGAGCACTATTACATGGAGAAAGCGGATATGCTGGACCGACTGGCGAATGAGCTGAAGCATCCGAAAGACATTGTGAAGGCCGTAGTTGATTTACAACAGCGAAATGCAGCGCTTTCGAAGGAGATTGAACAATTCCATAAGCAACAGGCGAAGTTGGTCAAAGCAGAGCTGAAAGGTAAAATCAAGGAACATGATGGCATGCATCTATTGGCTGAAATTGTTGATCTGGATGCAGGATCCATTAAAGACATCTTGTTCCAGTTGCGCGGGGAAGTCGAGAATTTCGCAGGTGTTTTAGGAGGTAAAGCAGATGGAAAATGCAGCGTAAGCATTATTTTTTCAGACAACCTTGTCAGTGAAAAACAATTGCATGCCGGAAATCTCGTTCGTGAAGTAGCACATCATATTCAAGGCGGCGGTGGCGGTCAACCGTTCTTTGCGACTGCAGGAGGCAAAAACCCCAATGGCCTCTCGTCTGCTGTCGATGCTGTAGTGGATTTTTTATAACTTCACTGCCTACGCATGGTACATTTTATTTGGAAACAGTTTGTACGTTTAAGAAATCCTTCTTGTACTATCAACACGTCACTTGTTGGTAGAAACGTAAAATTGGGAAGACGAATTCACGTTGGACATGGCGCACTGTTGGCCGCCGATTCTGTTGGTGACTATACCTATATCAGCAATTATTGTCTGATTGACAAGAGCGTGAAGTCCATTGGGAAATATTGTTCCATTGCGTATAATTGTCGAATTGGATCAGGTTCGCACCCTACCAATTGGGTGAGTACACATCGATTTGCTTACGCAAAGAAATACGGTTTTAGATCGGATGATATTGACTATACTGATAAAAACTTTGACACCTATATTGGTAACGATGTTTGGATCGGTGCGAATGTTACCATTCTGGCAGGGGTGAAAATCGGCAACGGAGCTATCATCGGAGCCCATTCCCTTGTAACCAAGGATGTAGAACCCTACAGTGTTGTTATCGGGACACCTGCCAGGCACTTAAAATTTCGTATTCCTTCGGAGCAAATTGAAAAGTTCCAACGATTGGAATGGTGGAACTGGAGCGATCAGAAAATCAAAGAAAACATCCATTTATTTAGCGACCCGGAAGAATTTCTAAAGGAATTCGATGAAGAACAATAAAAAAGTACTAATTGTAACTTATTATTGGCCTCCAAGTGGTGGTGGCGGTGTTCAGCGCTGGGTAAAATTCGTAAAGTATCTGGAGCAATTTGGATGGACGCCTACCGTTTTTATTCCCGATAATCCGGAATACCCGATAATTGACGAATCACTTCTGAATGATGTGTCAGAAAATCTTGAAATTGTAAGATGTCCGATCTGGGAGCCTTACAAATTATACCGTTTAATATCACGCGATAAAGACAAAACTGTTTCAACCGGGTTCATTTCGGGTACGAAAAAAGACAGTTTCATTAAGAAACAAATGCGTTGGATCCGTGGTAATTTCTTTTTTCCGGACGCCAGAGCAAAATGGATCAAACCGGCATCCCGGAAAATCATTCAACTTTTAAACGACCATTCATTTGATGCACTCGTTACCACCGGTCCTCCGATGAGTTTGCACGTGATCGGTCGAAAAGTGAAAGAGAAAACCAACATTTCGTGGGTAGCGGATTTCAGAGATCCATGGGCAAATATGGATAACGAGGAATTGTTTAATTTCTCCAAAAAAATCAGAAAAAAGCACGAGGATGCTGAATTGCAAACGCTTCAAACAGCAGATAAGGTAATTACAACAAGTTGGGTGCTGGCGGAATATTACGAAAAGCTGAGCAGTCGCAAAATTGATGTAATTCCAAACGGATTTGATACGGTCGATTTTGAAGATGTGATCATGGATCAATCGTACCCGGAAAATGCCTTTGTTATTGGTCATTACGGAACATTTGGTGGTGATCGTGATGCACAAGGCTTCTGGAAAGTACTCAAAGAGCTTACCGAAGAAATTCCCGGATTTAAAGATCAACTTGTTTTGGAACTTGTCGGCCCCACAGATCAACAGATCATTGAAAACATCAAGGAATCTGGTTTATCCGAAAACCTGAAACACATTCCGTATGTGAATCATAATAAGGTAGTCGCGAAAATGAAACGGGCTTCTTTGCTGTTGATTATCCTGAATCAAAACAAGAATCAAGAATATAGAATCCCCGGAAAAATATTTGAATACCTCGCTGCCGGAAAACCAATATTGGGCATTGGATCTACGACAAGCGACTGTGCGCAGCTGATTCGTAAAACCCGTGCAGGAGAAATGTTGAATTACGGGGACGAACAACGGCTTAAGGCGGCGGTTCACAACTACTATGAAGAGGTGAACGATCCCACCAACGCAACGACTTCCAATGACACGATAGATGATGCACGCCTGGCTTATTCGCGGGAAAAACTCACGGCACAATTAGCCGACCTTCTCAATCAATTATAGATGCTGTTCCAGAACTACATTCCGTGGACACCGGTTGATAATCTCGAAGATTATCGTTATATTCGTCCGCAGAAAGTCCAAAAAATCAATCGTTTAGGATTTGACGTTTTGGAATGGGGAGGCGCCCAAATGAGCTCATTCCCACGTAAAAAGGAAGCATTATGAAGTTGCGCATGTTATCCGTTTTGTCCATTGTGGTTGCCTTGATGATCAAGAGCATGGACATCTCTGCGCAAGATTATAACAACCTCCGGATTCTGGCACATGCCATCCCGGCAGAAACACCAAGCTTAATTCCTTTCCCTCTTGAAACGGAACTGGACAGTGTGGTTTATCAGCTCGCGCAGTCTGAAGGGATCATGGAGCGTTTTGTCGGAGCATTCGATACTATTACACCAGCATTTGAGGCTTATGAGCGCCTGAAAATGATCGCTTCCGAAGACCAACTGAACGAATTGATGCGTCACGATTCTCCGATCGTAAAGATCTATGCTTACCGCGCACTTGTGGTGAACCAAATGAACATGAACTGCGATTATGAGCAGGAATTGATCGGAGATTCTACCTGCATTGATTGGTTCTCCGAAGACCTGCTGACCAACACAACGGTTGCAGAAATGGTACAGCGTCCTTACTTCGAATAAGGATCAACTTCACTCCTGAGCGATCAGCACAGTTTTCTGAAATAATTGATTAACCGGCTACACGCGGATTTGCGAACATGCGCACTTCTTCCGCGGTAATCACATCGCCACAAAGAATGATCAATCGCTCAACGATGTTACGCAATTCGCGGATGTTTCCTGACCAATCTGTCTTTTGCAGTTCTTCCAGTGCTTTCTCGTCAAACGACTTACGTGCCACTCCATGCTCGGAACAAACCATCGTCATGAAATGTTCCGCCAGCATCGGAATATCATCCCGGCGTTCATTCAATGAAGGTACGTGGATCAGGATCACCGCCAAACGGTGGTAAAGATCCTCCCGGAAGTTTCCTTCTTCGATCTCCTTGCGCAGGTCCTTATTGGTTGCTGCAATCACGCGGGCATTCACTTTGATATCCTTTTCACCGCCAACACGCTGAATCACATTTTCCTGCAAAGCACGCAAGACCTTCGCCTGGGCACTTGCCGACATATCTCCGATCTCATCCAGGAACAAGGTTCCTCCGGAAGCCAGTTCGAATTTTCCTTTCTTCTGCTTCACTGCAGATGTAAACGCCCCTTTCTCATGACCGAACAATTCGCTTTCAATGAGATTGGATGGGAGGGCCGCGCAATTCACTTTCACAAAGGGTTGTTTTGCTCTTAAACTGTTATAATGAATTGAACTGGCGACCAGCTCTTTCCCTGTCCCGCTCTCACCTCGAATGAGAACCGTGGTATTGCTTTTCGAGACTTGGGAGATCATTTGAAATACTTCACGCATCTTATTGCTGTTTCCAACAATATTAGTAAACTGATATTTTTTTTCGAGTTCGCTTCT
>JBNKYR010000289.1:0-4622 GCA_050300995.1 Crocinitomicaceae bacterium
ATCCATTTGCAGTGTTATGACGGTGGCTCTACACAAATCCCGAATGATTGGGGAAAGATGATCAACGAGGTAGGGGGTGACGCCCTGTTGATTCCCGGACTTGCGACGAATCAACCCGCCGACGGTCCCTGGTGGGATGGCAGGACAAATTCCATGGGGCAGAGTGTTGTGAAAACACCCAATGTGGCCATGTACGGAGAAGGTGACTGGTCCGGAATGTTACGTAAGGGAAGCTATCCAAGTATTGAAGATGCTCTGAAGGGTGTCAAAGGTGGGGAAACCTTTTTCTTCTATTGTCGGGGATACCTTGACCTTGGTCCGGGGAAGCAGTTTCAACCGGGAGATGCGATCTATTTTTCAGGGAAACCCTGGTGGGGAAGTGCTCCGCAATGTGATGGTTATTCGCTGAGCGGCGGATGCAGCAATCGCTATAATTACAACCTGAATGGAGCGTGTCCTTCTGATCTTCAGGCGGAATATGGCAAGTGGAAACAAAATCAGTATCCTCCGGCAGGAGGGTTTATCTGGTTGTATGATTCCATCATCAACTGTTTGCTCAGCGCGTGCTGCGGCGAAGGGAAAGAGAATGCAGCGGAAGTGGCACATGATTACCAGCAGGCTATCGTAAACGGTCTGAGCTGATCGCAATACACGGAATGTAGAACCTGCCTTTCTCAAAAAGGCGGGTTTTCGCTGGTCCTGTTTACCCCAGAAAAGGACGGTTCATCGTTATTTCGTTCCGTTCATCCTTAACTTATTCCTGACTCTGAAATCGTTCGTATATTGTCCTTACTAAAAACGAAAACATGAAAAAGATTGCATTAGGTGTTTTATTTCTGCTGGGTGGATTGACTGCAAATGCGCAGGATGTGACAGTAGATCAGATCATTGATCAGTATTTGGAGAATATCGGAGGGCGTGACGCCTGGACGAAACTTGAAGGATTTAAAATGAATGCGTCCGCTGCCGCACAGGGAATGGACATTCCTATCGAAGTGGTGGAATTGAAGGATGGAAGAAAATATACCAGAATCACGTTTCAGGGAAATTCATTCAAGCAGGATGTTTATGATGGTGAGACGCTTTGGTCTACTTCCTTCATGACCATGCAGCCTGAAAAGGCAGAGTCTGAGCAAACGGAGAATTTCAAGCGTTCCCTGGGTGAATTCCCGGATGTACTCATGCACTACAAGGATCTCGGATATACCGTTGAACTGGATGGAGAAGACGTGAAAGAAGGTGTGGACTGTCACAAGCTGAAAGTAACGCGCAAACCTCAGTTGGTGGAAGGCGAAGAAAAGCAGAACATCGTTTATTACTACATGGACAAGGAAAACTTCATTCCGATTGCTACCGAAGCAGAGGTAATGAGCGGTCCGATGAAAGGTCAGATGGCAGCGTCTCTGTTTAGTGACTACCAGGAAGTAGACGGACTTTATTTTCCGTTCTCTATTTCACAGGGTGGGATGTTTGAATTGACAATTGATACGATCGAGCTGAACCCGAAGATTGACGATTCCGAGTTTGCATTCCCTGCGGAAGGCAAATAATCCGATTTGATACATGGAGGAAACCATCGTTTCCTCCTTTTTTTTAAAAACTATTTTTCCGACGTATGAAGTTCGTATGCAGTATTGCGTTTATCGCACTTGGTTCTACTCTTTTTGCTCAGGATATCGCCGGATTGAACGGGGATGCCCTGTTCGGTGATATGCGTGCACGGCACATCGGTCCTGCACTGGTAGGCGGTCGCGTCAGCGACATTGAAGGGCACCCAACCGACAACAAAGTGATCTACATCGGTACTGCCGGTGGCGGTGTATGGAAATCGCTGGATGGCGGTGTTATCTTCAACTCCGTTTTCGATGATTATTGCCAGTCGATTGGTTGTGTAGCCATTGATCCTTCCGATCCTGATAACACCATTTGGGTGGGAACCGGTGAGGTTTGGACCCGAAACAGTACTTCTGTCGGTGACGGGATCTATAAATCAACAGACGGAGGAAAATCCTGGAAGAAAAAGGGACTCGAAAATTCGGACCGTATCAGTGCGATCCGCATTCATCCGAAGAATTCCAACCTGATTTACGTGGGTGCTCAGGGACCACTTTGGGGACCGGGCGAAGAACGTGGTGTGTACAAGTCTGCCGATGGTGGAGAAACCTGGGAGAAGATCCTCTACATCGATGAAAATACCGGATGTTCTGATCTGGTAATGGATCCGAATGATCCGAACACGCTTTACGCTTCATTCTGGGAGCATCGCCGTACGGCATGGTCTTTTAGCTCAGGAGGAAACAACAGTGGTTTGTACAAGAGTACCGATGGCGGAAAGACCTGGAATAAAATTCATAACGGATTCCCGAAAGGACAACTTGGTCGGATTGCCATCGCAGTGGCACCGTCAAACAGTTCTATTCTGTACTCGGTGATCGAGGCGGAAGATAAGACCGTAAGCGGGATGTATCGCTCAGACGATGGCGGTGCCAACTGGAAACACCTTAATGCTGATTTCGGGTTGGTGGTACGACCGTTCTACTTCTCAAGAATTGTGGTTCATCCAACGAACCCGGACATTGTGGCAAAGGCCGGTTTGTTCGGTTCTTTGAGCCGCGACGGCGGAAAGACTTTCCGTGGCCTGGGCAATATGCACCCGGATATCCACGATATCTGGTTCGACTTCAAAGATCCGGACAAACTATTTGTGGCAACTGACGGTGGATTGTACCGCTCACTGGATCTGGGATCAACCATGGAAGCGATTGAAAACCTCCCGATCAGCCAGTTTTACCACGTTAGTGTAGACAATCAGGAGCCGTACAATATTTACGGAGGATTGCAGGACAACGGCAGTTGGTTCGGTCCGTCATCCAGCCCGGGTGGGGTGGAAGGTCGCGACTGGGAAGTGATTGGAGTGGGAGACGGTTTCCGCGTGTATCCGCACCCAACGCAGCCGCATATTATGTATTCGGAAATGCAGGGAGCAGAACAAGTGTGGCGCTACAATGCAAAGACACGCCAAACGAGAGTAATTCAACCATGGCAGGTGAAGGGAGATCCCGATCTGCGTTTCAACTGGAATGCCGCTATCACAACCAGCCCGAACAAGCCGGATCGTTTGTATATCGGAAGCCAGTTTCTGCACATGTCTGAGGACATGGGAAACACCTGGACAAAGATCTCACCGGACCTGACCACCAATGATCCTGCGAAGCAGCAACAGGCGGAGTCAGGCGGACTCTCACTCGATAATTCCGGGGCAGAGAATCACTGTACCATTTTTACCATCGCCGAATCACCGCTTGATGAGAAAGTCATTTGGGTAGGAACGGATGATGGCAATGTGCAGGTAACAAAAGACGGAGGAAAAACCTGGACAAACACGACTGCAAACATCAGTGGTATGCCTGCAAATACCTGGTGTTACCATATTGAGGCAAGCAGCTTCGATAAGGGAACGGCTTATGCGGTATTCGACGGGCACACCCGCAACGATAAGAAAGCCTATTGTTACAAGACCACGGATTACGGTCAGACATGGACATCCATTGTAACCGATGATGTTTACGGTTTTGCACGTAGCTTCCAGGAAGATTACGTGAACAAGGATCTGCTGTTCCTCGGAACCGAATTCGGGTTGTATGTGACGATTAACGGTGGAAAGAACTGGGTGAAGTTCGAGAACAATATGCCGGCTGCAGCCATACATTACCTCGAATTGCACAAGAAGACCAATGATCTCATCATGGGAACACACGGTCGCGGGATCATCATTCTGGACGACATCACTCCTTTGCGTCAGTTGACGGATGAGGTAGTTGTGAAACCACTGCATTTCATGAAGACCGGTGCCTTCGAAATGAGCGAAGAAAGTACTTTCGGAGGAACAAGCGGAGAAGTGGAGTTCGTGGGGAACAACCCGTATAATGGTGCGAAGATCATTTATTACCTGTCGAAGCGACATACTTTTGGTAAGATGACTATGAAGGTCTACGATATGAATGGCAAATTCATTACAGACCTGACCCCCGGAAAGAAAAAGGGGATCAATATCGTGGGATGGAACTTTACCGGGATGACGCCGGTAATGGCAAAAGGAAAAACCTTCACTACCGGAGGATTCCTTGCACCAAGGGTAGCTGCCGGAACATACAAAGTTGTGATTGAGAAAGGCAAGGAGACCTTCGAGACAACGGTGGAAGTGAAGTACGACAAGAACTCTGATTTTACGTTGGCTGAGCGTAAGCAGCAGCAGGAAACCGTTCAGAAACTCTACGATATGACCGAAGAGTTGGCCTATATGGTTTACCAGTTGGACAGCTGGATGGAACACGGTGAGGCGACTGCAAAGGACAACAGCAAGTTGAAGAAAACAGTTGATGCCATGGTTGCGGAAATGAACGGTCTGAAGAAGACTTTGGTGATCACCACCGGAGACAACTATGTAGGAGCTGCCGAAAACGAATTGCGTGAAGACATCGCCGATCTTTACAGTACGATTGGTCAGTATTACGGAGCACCTTCATCCACTCAACTGGAAAATCTGGCACGTATCGAAGATGAAATGCAGGCGGCACGCGACGCTTTCGCAAAGATCGGCGGTAAGTCGTTGGCCAAATACA
>JBNKYR010000290.1:0-4615 GCA_050300995.1 Crocinitomicaceae bacterium
GCAATTAGAGTTCAGCTTAGAAGTCCCGAAAGAGAAATAATAAAGTCATTACCAGTGTTCAACTATATTTTTCCAAAGGAATATTATGGTGTTAATATGATTTTGGAACCTGAAAATCTTCTTGGGATGTTGGTCATTTTCGACTTGGTTACTCCAAGTGGATCCCTTCAATGTGCAGTTCCGTTGCCATCTCCTCTCAAAAATGGAATGGATATTTACGCTGACCTAAGAACAACTTTCGGCTCCAATGAATTTACCAATATCACTCTTGAAAATATTGGAAGTATAGATGATTATCTAGGGGATGAAGGGCTTGTTACCTTCCCAATCGCTTTTTGGAAACCTTATGGTTTGGAATGAAAAAAGCACCCCAAAATAGGAGTGCTTTGATTCCTTAGGTATATCTCTTATGTTATTTCCAAACGCCTCGCTTGGAGAAGGCCGCGATGCGGTTGTTGATCCGTTTGTCCGGATCTACCTTCTTCAATTCTCCGAGGTACTTCGCAATGGTCTTTTTCACGGCTTTGAATGCTTCTTCATGATCGCGGTGTGCACCTGACGCGGGCTCCTTGATGATGTCATCCACAATGCCGAGTTTTTTCATATCCGCGGATGTCAGTTTCAGTGCTTCGGCAGCACGTTCTTTGAACTCCCATGAGCGCCAGAGAATGGATGAACAGGATTCAGGAGAAATGACCGAATACCATGTGTTCTCCATCATGATCACTTTATCGCCCACACCAATACCCAAAGCACCACCGGAAGCTCCTTCACCGATAATGATACAAATCACCGGAACGCGCAAACGCATCATTTCATAAATGTTGCGTGCAATGGCTTCACCCTGTCCGCGTTCTTCCGCTTCCAGTCCCGGAAAAGCACCCGGAGTATCGATAAAGGTAACGATCGGTTTGTTGAACTTTTCTGCCAGACGCATCAGGCGGAGTGCCTTGCGGTACCCTTCCGGATTTGGCATCCCGAAGTTGCGGTACTGACGCATTTTCGTGTTGATCCCTTTTTGCTGTCCGATAAACATCACTGTCTCACCATCCAGCAATCCGAATCCGCCAACCATGGCCTTATCGTCCCGAACACCTCGATCACCGTGCAATTCCTGGAATTGACCATCGGTAACGGCGTTGATGTATGCAAGGGTATACGGACGATCCGGGTGGCGCGACAATTGAACACGCTGCCACGGGGTAAGTCCCGAAAAGATCTCTTTGGTTTTGGCTTTTAATTTCTTCTCCAGTTCGGCAATCTTGTCGCTCATATCGACGTCTGTGTTTTCGCCGATTTCCCTGGTTTGTGTGATTTGTTCTTCAAGCTCGCGCAGAGGCTCTTCAAAATCCAAATAGGTCGCCATAAACTTCTCTAGTTTGAGGGCGGAAAGTTACTAAAATTGTTCACTTGTTCATAAATTTGCTTTATGATATTATTTCCACCGGCAAAGATCAATCTGGGTCTGAAAGTCTTGAAAAAACGGGAGGACGGTTACCACGAGATCTCCACGTGCATGGTTCAGATTCCCCTGTGCGATGTACTTGAACTGCTTCCTGCGAAGAAAGGGACATTTCTGTTGAGCGGCCGTCCGGTGGCCGGAAACTCGCAGGATAACCTGGTGCAGAGAGCCTGGCAGATCCTACACGATCATTACGGCATTTCCGAAGCATACATTCACCTGAGAAAGGAAATTCCGATGGGCGCCGGTTTGGGAGGCGGATCGGCGGATGCGGTGTTTGCTTTGCGCGGATTCAACCAGCTTTTTGGGTTGGGCTTGTCGAATGACGTTCTGCGTGAACTGGCTGCTGAACTGGGAAGTGATTGCCCGTTCTTTGTGGAAGATCTTCCGCAGATGGCTGGTGGGCGAGGGGAGATCCTGGAGCCCTTAGAACTTGATTTGAAAGGGTATTACCTGAAGCTGATCTATCCGGAGATTCATATTTCAACTGCGGAAGCCTATGCGGGAATTCGTCCTTCAATGGATGGAACACCGGTTCGGGAAGTGCTTTCGTTGCCGATGGAACGTTGGAAAGATCACCTGCACAATGATTTCGAGGCATCTGTATTTCCGAAGCATCCGGAGATCGAGGCGTTAAAAAATGCGCTTTACAACGAAGGTGCCGTGTACGCGAGTATGTCAGGAAGCGGTTCGGCCCTGTTCGGTATTTTCCGGGAAGAGCCGTCTTCAAAAGTAGCAGGCACTGCCTGGTGTCGCGTCTTTCGCTTTTGAATTACTTGAGAATTTTCTTGCTCACCGTTCTTCCGTCCGGGAAAGTCACGCGTACAAGGTAGAATCCGCTTGCCAGCGTTGCTGTGCCTACACTTGTCTGCCCGCCGTTCAGTGCACCGGAAACCATCACCTTCCCGTTCACGTCGAAGATGCGGTAGTTCCCTCCGTCAAAATGTTCGGTTGCAATTGTAAAGGCATCACCAACGGGGTTCGGATAGACCGCAACGAAAGGAAGGTTTTCGAGTTCGTTCAGTCCGATGTTGCTTGAAGGGTCTACTTCGTAGTGGTAAATTCCTCCGAGATCCTGCCCGACAAACATATTCAGACGTCCATCCTGATCCAGGTCTTCCACGTAAAAGGAACTGTATGCTTCCACGTTCAAACCAATGAAATTGTCGGATTCAAGTGTAAAGGTATCACCCACGCCAAGGTTTCCGGAAATCCCGGAATAATAAATGAGTTTGCCATCCAGTGATCCGACAAAAAGGAGCGTGTCACTGTTGGAAACGAAGAAATGTGGCGCCGCGTAACCGTCCGGAGTGGTGGTCGATACATCAATGCCACCCAGCATCGGATTGCTCAGTTGAAACGACGGGGTAGTGGATGTGCCGACATTTTGATAGTAGGCAATTTCTCCGTTGCGTTTCCCGAGGATAAGGTCCAGCAAGTCATCACCATTGAGGTCGAACAATTGCGGATGTGCATAACCTCCTGTTGAAATGGCAACGCCCTGATCATCGGTATAATTGAGCACAGGTGTTGTGAAAACGGCCCCCGAACCTGTGGATTGGTTCTCATAATAGATCAATGAGCCATTTTCGGTTCCGAGGAACATGTCTTCGTCGCCATCACCGTCCACATCACCGAAAGCAGGCACAGATCGCAGTCCGTATGCCTCTCCGGCCAGACTAAACACATCGCTGTCCACAAAAGTGAATTCGGGTTGTGTGGCCGTTCCGGTATTCTGGTAGTAGGCCACCACGCTTTCTTTGTCCAGAATTGGTTTGTAGCGGAAAAAATCAGCGACCATCAGGTCGGGAAGCCCGTCTTCGTTGTAATCGAACAGTACCGGTATAGAGCCGGTGCCGTGCTCGATCATTTCTCCCTGAAGGAAATTGTCATCCAGGTAAACGAAGGTAGGGTTGTTGTCTGCTCCCAGGTTTTTGTAATAGAATACGCTGCGCTCATTGAAAGAAACATTCTTGGCATTTGGCGCTGCGATGAGGTCGCGTACACCGTCAAAATCCACATCCACATAAAATGCGGCAGGGAAGAGCTGGATGTCGATCGGAGTGGTATTGGCCGGGAAATTGTTTTCTACACTGATCATCGCTGAATTGGTGTTGACCGCCGTACCGCCATTGATCAGCATGTTCATATTGGTATACGAGGCATCACCAACGACCAGGTCCAGCACGCCGGAGGCATCCATGTCGAGTGCAAGCAGGGTAGAGCCGGAGTGGCGTGTAGCCGAACGGAGCAGTTCGTCATCGCCTGCTTCCGTTTCCGGGTTGGTAATCGCGCCACCAACACACGGTGCGTTCGGATCGTTCAGGGTAATATCGTTGGTATTGGTGTCTTCACTGAAAAGTCCCCAGCATTCGTTCTTTTCGATAAAGATCAAAGAGTCAGGAATCCCATACAGGTCCATGCTCTGATTCTGATGGTACTCCACATGTCGTCCGTCCTGACCAAAAGTCAGGATGTCAATATCTCCGTCGTTGTCCACATCGATGATCGCAGGAATATCACTTCCGCTGACGTTGAGGTTCGAGTAATTATCGGGATACTGGGAATACACGAGGTCCTGAAACAATTCCCACTGCAAACCGTTGACCGCATCACCTACGTTGCGGTATACTTTCAATCCACCGATGCCATAGCAGAAGAGGTCCTTGCGCCCGTCAAAGTCATAGTCGACCATGGTTGCACGATAGCGAACGTCTTCCGGGAATAAGTTACGTTCGTTAAAGGCACGCTTGTAGCGTTTTTCACCATTGACGGTTTCCTGAAGGAATACGCGGATATTATCATGGCTTCGGTCGAAGACGAACAGATCCATATCGCCATCAAAGTCGTAATCAAAGTCCGAGAATTGTGCGTAGTTCAATCCGCCCGCCCAGGCATTGAACAGCGTATCGCCATTGGCCTTTACGATGATGGAATCGTTGTGTACGAAGCCCAGTTGTGCCTGCCCCTGGGGAATGAACCACAGGAGGCAAAGGATTGCGGAAAGGATGGGTGTCGCGAATGGAAGGATCGTTCTTTTTAGCATTTCAAGGATGAAGGTTTCTTTTGATCATAAGACGAAGCAACGGTTTGTTTCGTTTGCTGTCTGCTTTGTGAATGCAAATTAAAAAAAGATTGACAATGAAAAAAGCG
>JBNKYR010000291.1:0-4615 GCA_050300995.1 Crocinitomicaceae bacterium
AACTCTCCTGACGGCGTGCGGTGAAGGAGAAAAAGGCGGTGAAATTACTGCCCAGGAAGGAGAAGTGGTTTCTGCTGTTTCAGCAACCAATCAATCTGAAGAAGAACTTCGTGAAGAGCTGAAAGAAATCCAGGAAGAAGAAAACAGACGTCTTGCTGAAGAAAAGAAAAACAGCACAACACTGAAGTTCGATAAATTACGCCATGATTTCGGAGACGTATTGCCGGATACTGACAACACTACGGACTTCCTGGTTACCAACACAGGCGATCGACCGCTAATTATCGAAGACGTATCGGCCAGTTGCGGATGTACGACTCCCAAGAAGCCAAGCGGACCAATTGCCCCCGGAGAAAGTGATGTCATTGAGGTAACTTTCCATCCGAAGCCAGGTCAGGTAAACGAAATCACAAAAACCGTGACGGTTACTGCCAATACGATGGAGAAGATTCACACACTGGAGATTCGGGCGTTTGTGGAAGGGAAATAAGCAATCAGCGCTTCTTCTTCAGAAGTTTTGCCTTCACGCTCTTTACGTAACTGACCATTTCAGGCTCAATGTTGAACACGTAAATCAGCATTGGAAACAGTAACGTTGCTAACGTTGACTTCAACAGCATATTCAACCAGATATTTCCTGTACTCATTGGAACAAATTCAAACAAGGCCAACACCAGGGCAAAAACCAATGAAACCTTCAAATGATTCCAGTGAAACGGATGAATGCGAAAGTGAATGTATACAAAAATCACTCTGGCTAAATTAAACAGGATATAAGCTATCGCTGTTGAAATGGCGGCTCCAACCATCCCCCAGATTGGAATCAATTGAAAATTGAGGAATACCACGATCACCAGCAATAGTGCTGTAAAAATGATATCATACCTGTACTTCTTCGATGTGATGAGAATTGTCCCGTTCAGCCCGAAATACATATCCACCATCCTTCCAATCATAATAAACAGAAACACGTAAATTCCAGCCTTAAATTCGGGAGGCAGCAATTCGAAAAGTTCCTGGCGGTTGACCCATACGAACAGAAATAAAGTCAACCCAATCACCAGGGCCACCGAGCTAACCTTTTGATAAAGCTCCTCCATTCCCTTCATATCCCTCTCCTTCCAGAATTTAGGCACAAGCGGAGCGCTCACCCTCATAATAGCGGTATATGGAATGATCAACGCACGTGTGATGTAGGTAATCGTAGTGTACACTCCTGTCTGACTCATTCCAATCATTCCGGCAACCATCAGGGCATCAATAGTAATGATCACCGAGGTCCCCATACTATTCAAATAACTGAATCCAGAATAATGAAGCATAATCCGCTTCAGCCGGGAAGGAATGGATATATCTTTTACAGAAAAATGCCATTCTCCGATAAAACGGAAATAAAGTACCACAAGAATCGTCGGCACCCATTGCATCAAACATACGGTGATAACAAACGTATTGAATGAAATCCAGTCAAATGCGTAAACAAAAATAATTCCAGTGGTCAGAACCCTCAGTATTACGTCATTCGCGAATGTGGCAAATACGCTACGCTGTATAGCTCGCGAATATCCGTCCAGCAATAAGAAAAATAACACAGCAATACCGCTGGGGATCACCCAGAGAAAGTACTCGGAAAAAAGTGGAGATTTTTGACTGTAGTAAGCAGATATCTGTTCACTGAAAATAAGTGAAATCAAGGCAATCAAGGCTGCACCAACCGAAACGACCAGCAGGTTAAATGTTAGAAAGCCATGATGATTCTTATCTTTCCGCTCAAGGATCGGAAAAAACCGCCAAATGGTATTAAATGTCCCCATTCCTGCGAACTGTGCATAAAGGGTCGCAACCGACGCCAACAGATTGATCAGCCCGATTTCCTCAGTACTAAGGAAAATAATGAAAAGAAAACCTTTGTTTACATAGCCGAGAATCAACCCGATATATGAAACAACGGAAGTCCTTAACGCATCCTTCTTAACAATTCCCATGTAGTTCGGCCTTAAAAATGGCTCTATCGTGCTACACGAAGATAGCAAATATGTGTCAGCGGCTACACTTCCACCCATTCTCGTCTCAATCGGCATTTTGCACTAATGACAAGAGCTACAAAGCGACTTTTTGAACGCTTTATGGCTATATTTGGCGCAAATCGTTTGTAAAGCTATTGGAAAAAGAACGTGTAATCCTGGTGTTGGATTGTGGTCCGGATAATATTGACCATCTTCATAAGATGTATCCGAGCGCTGATCTCCTGTTTTTGCGCGTTGAGGACCATCAGGCTTTTTCTGGTTCACAATCAGCTGAACTGGTTAGCATCCCCGATGCCATCAAGAAGGATGTTAACATTACCGTTCTAAAGGAACTTCAGTCTGTATCAGGGATCAATTACAATGGGAAACCGCTGATTGATCTTTTTTCGCAGGATAATTTCAATGCCTGGTTTTATCATCGGTACCGCATCTACTTCACATTTTGTCAGTTGCTATATGAGGTGAAATTTATTGAATCCCTGACAGAAAAGTATGCCGAAGTTCTCGTCCTGACTTCTGGTCACCGACACGCGCGTTTTTGCAAGAAACTCACCAACGTAAGGTTTGTAAAGTCAACTCAACCGAATCGCCCCCCTATAAACTGGCGCTATCTCCGCACCTTTTTCCTCTGTAGCTTCATCCGATTCTGGAAAGGTCTTTTTTTGCTCGGAAAATTTCGTAGTATGCCGCAGGTGCTGATCACAAATCCTGATCATTCTGGTTTACAACAGGGAAACGGCAAACAACGTTGGATGCACCATTATCTTGCGCGCATTCTTTCTGAAGCCGAGACAGAAAATGTGGCCATCATTGATCTCCTCATGTTTCCAAAGCTTCGTGGTCAGAGCCCTCGCAGTACCTCCGCTGATATCCTCCGAAAACGGCGTAACATGGTTATCGGAAGTGAATTTGTCGTGACGTATTTCGGTTTGCTCCGAATCAGCACAATCCGTAAGCATCGCAAAACTTCAAAAAAATTCAGGAACAACTACAATCTGATTGATTCTGCAACAGACAATCCTTTACACAAAGCCATGCTTCTCGAAATGGCTGCACTGCATTCTTCGTCCATGCTATACCTGTTGCAGTACCTTTCTTTTCAACGGCTATTCAAACGCTGCAGACACAAGGTAATTACCTCTATTGACGAAAACAGTCCAAATCCGAAATCGATTCTGGATGCGGCAAAGTACGCACACATTAAAACAGTAGGAGTTCAGCACGGTTCCATTCATTACCTCCACCCTGTCTACATGTATGCTGAGCAGGAAACTGCCTGGAGTCCATTTCCCGATCTTACTCTTCTCTGGGGAGAGCATTTTAAGCGTTTGCTGATCGAACAAAGTGCCTATACGGAAGAACAACTTGTCGTAATTGGTCAGCCCCGAACCGACTTCTCTTTTGATGAGACCTTCAATGCAATGGATAATGCCGGACAATTCCTTCCTCCGACTGATGCCGTCAGGGTTATGTTTGCCAGTCAACCCCAGCAGGATCCTTCATTGCGGAAAAGAGCGGCTATCGAGGTATTAACGGCGTGTGGAACGCTCCGGAATGTTGAGCTCTTTATCAAGCTTCATCCGAATGAAGACAAGTCTTACTATGAGGAGCTTACGAAAACAACCGGAGTTCCGGCAATCATCCTTAAGAACGAGGTAAATCTGTATTACTTGCTGAATGCAGCTGACATCGTGATCACCTGTTTCTCTACTGTTGGCGCGGAAGCTGTATTTTTCAGGAAACCACTAATTATTCTCGACCATCTCAAACAGGACGTGCTGGAGTACGCTCAGAAAAAGGTAGCCATTCAAACCACTAACGAAGCGGAACTAAAAGCCGCTATCGCCTCGTTTATTGATTCAGGGATGGTTTATGACGAAGAAGCATATGCTTCGTTTATTAAAGATTTCGCTTACGCGATTGATGGTAAGGTCTACGAGCGATATAAAGAAGCCTTATCGGATCGATTCCAGGTAGGCTGAAATCGCTTCATCGAGTTTTCCTTCCCCAATTAAAATCGTCTCCACAAATTCACGGAAGGCCCCCTGACCTCCAACAGCCTTCGTTACAAGGTCCACTTCCTTTTTAATGTACTCGGGTGCCGAAGCAGGCGCACCTCTGAATCCAACTTCCCGCATCAAAAGAATGTCGTTGATATCATCGCCGATAAAAGCAACTTCTGAGAAATCGTATCCCTTTTCCTCACAATGCGTTCTGGCCACAGTAAGTTTATTCCGGACTCCCATGTACACACTATCAACTGAAAGTTTCGCACATCTCCTGCGTACAATCTCAGTATTCTCCCCGGTAATTACAGCTACCTCAATTCCTAATATCCGTGCAAGCAGCACACCAGCACTATCGGAAGTATTGAATTTCTTCCATTCGTTTCCAGTGGTATTATCGTAATACATTCCACCGTCAGTCCAAACGCCATCAATATCCGTAACTACTAATTTTGGTAACATACTTCAGCTTAAATGATCAGGATAAATAACTTCATTGCGCGGAATATCTTTTGTCAGTGTCTTCCCTACTACGGCATTCAAATCCTTCCATTTAAATCCGTCTCCTGGAGATAACATCCA
>JBNKYR010000292.1:0-4603 GCA_050300995.1 Crocinitomicaceae bacterium
TTTTCCTGGTGCTGCTCCTCTGAACATTGTACACCATTCGAACAACCATTCACCAGTTGTGTTTCTCCGTAACCGGCGTATTTCAGGCGGCTTTCGGAAATCCCTGCTTTTGTCAGGTAATCCACAACCGCTTGCGCTCGCTTCTCTGAAAGCTGCTGGTTGTAAGTATCAGATCCACGCGAATCCGTGTGTCCGCCCAACTCGATCTTCAAGGTAGGAACGTCGTTCATCAGTTTGATTAGTCGATTCAGCTCGGCTGTCGATTCCGAACGAAGTGTTGCCTTGTCGAGATCGAAGAAGATGTTACGCAAAACAATCTTGCTTCCCACCGAAAGTTTCTTCAGTTCGATGTTCTTTTCAACTGTCTGGAATGCCGATGTTTTCGGAATATCGAAGTTCTCGGAATGGAACAGGTAACCATCTTTCTTTACCGCAATACCATAGTTCTTTCCTGCAGGCAGGGAAACCAGGTATTTACCCGTCGCACTATTCGATTTAAACGTAGCAATGACCTTGTTCGCTTCGTTGTCTACGATTTCAATATCTGCCTCAAGCACTTCTTTGGAAAGGAAATCCGAGATCACCCCTTTGAGAATGGTCAATTGCGCTTCTTTCACCTGAACTACCGGTGCAATTACCGCCTCTTTTACAGGAGCCGCAACACTTGCCAGCAAGTTATCCTCGTTATTCAGTACCATTGGCTTCTCTTCTCCAAGGAAAGTGATCATATAAAGATCACGCAAACCACGGGAATCCTTCATCATGGAAGTATAGTAACCATGGCGACCGTTCGCCGAGATCACGAAGAATACATCGTCATCCGTAGTGTTAACAGGATAACCCAGGTTTTCCGGCTCACTCCACTTTTGCGTTTCTTCATTGTAAACAGACTTGAAGATGTCATATCCTCCCATTGACATGTGTCCCTTCGAACTGAAATACAGGGTTTTCCCGTCCGGGTGCATATAAACGGCTTCCTCGTCGTACTTCGTATTGATGGTTGGCCCGAGGTTTTTTACATCTCCCCAATTTCCTTTTTCATCGAGGTGTGCGATATAAATATCGTGCCCTCCCAATCCGCCTTCCGGCTTATCCGATACGAAATAAAGCGTACGACCATCCGGTGCATAACACGCCGAAGATTCGTGAAAATCGGTATTGATGCGCTTGCCGAGCGATTCCGGCTTCGACCACGTTTCCCCGCTCAAAATAGACTCAAAGAGGTCTCCTCCACCGTTTTTACCGAGATAGATAATGAAACGCTGACCATCCGCAGATAATCCTGAGTTCGCATCGTGGTTACTGGAGTTTACCGGCTCCCCAACGTTCTTATTTGGCAACCAGTTTCCATTCTCATCTTTGTATGCGATATAGATATCTTCAAAGTGTTCATTCAGGCCCGGATCGATCTTCCCTCCTGTTGATCCCGGTTTACGTGCCGTATACACGATCACCGATTCATCGGCAGAAATCACCGCTCCGTATTCGTTGTACTCCGTATTGATGTTATCTCCCAGGTTGTCAATGAACACACGGATTGGCTTCTCAACAATCTTCTTTCCGTTATAACATTGATCGATGCGCATTTTCACGTCATCCATTTTCCCCTGCAGATTGAAGTAAGGATCTTTGGATGCATTCGGATCCTTCTGAATAGCCGAACGGTACTTACTAAAAGCAGTAATAGCTTTATCCCACTGCATATCCAGGTGCAATGCCAGTCCAAGATTGTACTGGAGATCACCGGCTACATTCGGATCGAGTTTCTCTGCCTTTTCCAAAAACGGCAACGCCTTGAATTTGTATACGGAAGATAAATAGCACAAGCCCAGTTTATAATTCAGGGAAGCATTATTCGGATTGAACTCCTGCGCTTTTTCATAAAAAGGAATGGCATCCTTGTAAAATTGTGGCCCCTGCTCATACAATTTATCTCCCTCTTTGAGGTTATCCTTGGCCGTTTTCAACCCGTCCTTATCGTCCGGGAAATTACTCTTGTCAAATTCTACATTCTGACCGAACGCCAGGGATGCTGTGAAAAGAACAACTATTGCAATGAATCTTGATAACATACTTTTTTCTTTTTCAGTTCAACAACTTACTGGCAAATACTTAAATGAGGACGGGCGCCATCAGCTCCCAACTGCACCGCCTTATTCCAATCCTCGCAAGCCCCCTTCTCATCGCGCAACAATTCTTTCGCATTTCCGCGATTCAGGTAGGCATATCCGTATTCCGGATCCAGCTGAATTGCTTTCGAACAATCATCCACACATCCCTGGTAATCCTCCAGTTTGAACTTTGCAGATCCACGGTTGTTCAACGCATAGGCATAATCGTTTTTCAACTCAATGGCCTTATTGAAATCGGCCAGAGCTCCTTTGTAGTCTCCCGCATCGTAACGTGCACTTCCGCGGTTGTTGTAGGCGATATAGTATTTATTGTCCAGACCAATTGCCTTGCTGTACTCCTCGATCGCTTCTTTGAAATCACCTTTCTTACGCAACGCACTTCCAAGGTTGTTGTGCACAAAGGCAAGATCATTCTGCGCATTCAGTGCCTTGCGATAATCATTGACCGCACCGGTAAAATCATCCATTTGTCGTTTCGCACTTCCGCGATCGTTGTAGGCATACGCATAATCTGGTTTCGCCTTGATCGCCAGGTCATAATCTGCAATGGCTGCTTCGTAATTCCCCTGTTCGAACTTCAGTCCTCCCCGGTAATAATAAGCCTTCACATGATTGGGATTTTTTTCAATAGTGGCTGAATAATCTGCCATCGCTCCTTCGGCATCTCCTTTAGCGTATTTCACCTGACCGCGACTGAAATAGCTTTCAGGATTGTCATTGATCGCAATGGATTGATCAAAATCGGAGATTGCACCATCATAGTTCTTCAACTCCTGTTTGGCAATACCACGGTTGTAGAAAGCCTTTTCAAACTGAGGCTTCATTTCAATTGCTTTATTGAAGTCCTCGATGGCTCCCTCAAACATTTTTGAGGATAGCTTATCCACTCCGCTGTTGTAGAATTTATCGGCCAGGGTTGAATCCGCATCAAGGATCTGCGCCTGAACAGTATCAGCCTGCGACCAGGTCACCGAGCAGGAAGCCCCCATCAATACAGCAAGAATGAACGTCTTTTTGATCGTCATTTTCATAGCAGTTTCAGGTTTTAAGAAAATTGTCTTTAAAAATACAGAATTCCTTTCACCTGCGATACGATTCTCGAATTGCTTGAAACACGAATTATTCACAATCCGCAATTCATTCTGAAAAAAAATCACGTTGTGGATATTTTGTAAGAACGCCCCCCAAAGCAGAAGCAAATAGTTCGTACTTTAACTGAAACTTCGCAAACTAAAACTAAAACTCCAATGAAAACGCTCCTTGTTATCCTGGGCTTTATTGCCCTTTCCTTAACTGTTTTCGGCCAAACCTACCAATCCGACTTCCTCGACGGGCGCATCATGTTCAAATTGAAGCATGCCGTCGAGCCGGGGTACAAACCGTATCAGACAGACATTCACGACTTCGGTCTCGAACAGGATCTGAACATGTATCCGGAACTGCAACAGGCACTTTCAGGAATTACGATTCAGAAGTTTGAGCGTCCAAGCTATTTTACCTACAAACCGGAATTGATGAAGATCTTCCGGATCACTTTCAGTGAATTCGATCGGATAGATGAAGTCGTCCGAAAACTGTCAGCGCTGGATGTCGTGGAATTTGCCGAAAAGGAGCCAATCTACACCCTCGATTTTGTTCCGAATGACACCTATCACACAGGAACCTATAAATGGTATCACACACTGGTAGGATCCGAAGCAGCCTGGAACATTAGCCAGGGAAGTAACTCGATCAAAATTGCAGTCGTGGATAATGCCGTATTCTGCGGGCATGCGGATCTTACCACCTATGCACAACGCGATGTTGCGGACAATGACAACGATGCCACTCCCCCGCAGACTTCCTCCCAGGATTTCGGTTGGTCACACGGAACACACTGTGCAGGACTTGCCACCGCTGACATAAACAATAACACAGGAATCGCTTCCATCGGAGGAAATGTGGAACTGATTGGTGTGAAAGCAACTCCCGACAATGCAAGTTCTTCTACCAGTCTCTGGTACAGCTATAATGGTGTGCAATGGGCATGTCAGAACGGTGCTGATGTGGTCAGCATGTCTTTCGGAGGCTCATCACCAAGCTCCTCCTTTCAAACACTCATCGATTCCTATCCGAACATTGTCTTTATCGCAGCTGCGGGAAATGATGGAAATACCACGCCCAAATATCCGGGTGCTTACAACAACGTGATTTGTGTCGGATCGGTAAATTCCAATGACCAGCGATCCAGCTTCTCCAACTACAACGGAGCAACGCCATTTGTGGACATCGCTTCACCGGGAGGTTATTCGAACGGAGGACTTTTAAGTACGGTATATACTTCCGGAGGCAATGGCTACGATCAAATGGGCGGAACGTCCATGGCCACTCCATTTGCAGCCGGACTGGTCGGATTGATGCTCAGCCTGAACCCTTCTATGACGCCTTCACAGATCGAAACATGTTTAATCAGTACCGGCGCAAACATCAAC
>JBNKYR010000293.1:0-4501 GCA_050300995.1 Crocinitomicaceae bacterium
CAACCTCACTCAATAACAAACTGAACAACATGCTGACCTTCACTGGTCTGAATGCGGCAGACATAGGTGCCGGCAGGGAGTTGCCCGACATTCATTTCGACTTTACGGATCCCTGCGTCGACTGTGAGTGTGTTCTCCAGAAGGATCTTTCCATTCAGATCAAGAATTGCGACAGGAATCCTTTCGTTGTTTTTCAGGTTGAATTCAAGGAAAAACTTATCCCTTACGGGGTTCGGGTAGAAAGCAATTGACATGTTTGCGCCCAGTTCCGAAACAAGCAGGTCGGACAAAACGAATACGGAGGATTCCTGACTGCATCCTTCCGCATTGAACACTTCTACGGTATACTGACCGTTCTGGGTAGGCGTATATGTCATGCCGTTGGCGCCTGAAATGGGATTTCCGTTAAGGTACCATTGGTATTGGCTCGCAGTGGTGCTGATCAGCATGGTGTCGTTAAATGTAATCGTTGGGGTTGCCGGTAGCGGATTGACGGTAATGTTCGTGGTTTCCGAAGCCATACAACCGTTGATATCGATCACTGTAACACTGTAAGTTGTCGTATTGACCGGGCAGGCTGTCGGGTTCAGGAGAGTCGGATCATTCAGACCGGCAGAAGGAGACCAATTTACCGTTTGAACACCAGTGCTGACCTGAGGATATAAGATGATGCAATCCTGCTGACAGATGGTGCTGTCCGAAAGTCCTGTGATCATTGGTTGCGGAAACGTTTGTAAGGAAACGGAATCTATATTTGCACACCCCTCAGCGCTTGTGACATTCAGATAGTATGTTATGTATCCGGAAACGGTGGCGATCGGGTTGGAGGTTGTCGGATCATTTAATCCGGTGGTTGGAGTCCAGGAATAAACACCGCCCGGCGTTGCATTTAACGTCAACTGTGCGGTTTCGCAAACAGTTGTATCATTGCTCAAAATAACCGGAAGCAGATTTGCCGTTAGCTGGACCGAATCGATATTTGTACAGCCTTCGATGCTGGTAACAGTCAAATAATAGGTAATATCTCCCGAAACAACTGCAGTTGGGTTTTGTATCGTACCGCTACTCAGGCCGGAGAGGGGAGACCAGCTATAAGTGCCTCCGGAAGTTGCATTGAGTTGAACTGTTGTATTCACACACACCGCTGTGTCATTGGAAAGGATCACAGGCAATGGATTCGTCAGAATGGTCACGGAGTCCAGGTTTGTACATCCTGCGGCACTTGTAGCATTCAGATAGTAGGTTATATTTCCTGAAAGCGAAGCAGTGGGATTCGCAATTGCAGGATTGTCCAATCCTGTTGTCGGTGTCCAGTTATACGTACCACCGGCTGTTGCATTTAAGTTCAACTGGGTAGATTCACAAACGGTGGTATCATTGCTTAAAATAAACGGAAGCAGATTCGCTGTTATCTGGATCGAATCCGTGTATGAACAGCCTTCAGCGCTGGTCACATTCAAATAATAGGTAATATCCCCCGAAACATCGGCCGTTGGGTTGGCAATGCTCGGATCATTCAACCCGGTAGAAGGTGTCCAGTTATAGGTTCCTCCCGGAGTGGATGTCAGCTGCAAGGAGGAATTGACACAAAGCGCGGTGTCGCCCGTAACGATTTCGGCGGCAGGATTTAAGGTGATCGTAATGGAATCCGCATCCGAACAGCCTGCTGCATTGGTTACAACAACCGAGTATGTGATGCTCTGAGTGATCGTTGCTGTCGGATCCGCAATACTTGTACTGCTAAGCCCTGTGGACGGCGACCAGTCATAACTGAGGCCCGGTGTAACGTTCAACTGAAATAGAGTAGGGTCACACAATGCTGTATCTGCCGCAAGACCAATAGCGATCGAATCAGACGAAGAGACGGTGAAAATATTGGAGATTGCGCTTCCGGGTGTGGTGCACCCTAGTGAAGACTGCAATGTCACCTGTACCTGGTCCCCATTTTGCAGTGAATCAATGAACAGGTTGGAGGAATTGTTTTGAACAGGGTTTCCGTTCACCGTCCATTGATAGCCTGGGTCCAAACCGCCTGCAGTGACGGCAGTATTCAATTCAAGCAGAGCTCCGGGGCATATCGTAGCCGGCGAAGCCGATGTGAGCGTGATGGAGGGGATTTGTCCCGCCCCAATCGTAATATCAAAGCCATTGTCCGGACCAATGTAATTGGGATCGGAAGAAATAACCCGAATGCGATAACCGCTGCCCGCCGGTGTTCCTCCGGGAAGGGTAGCAGTGATCACGCCGGATTGATAGACAAAGGCCGGATTCAGGTTTGTATAGGTTCCAATGACCGTTGGACTGGCAAAACTTCCGCTGGCATCACTAAGTTCTGCGGTAAACGTATTCCCGGAATTGAAGAGCCCTTTTCCGTAGAAGGCAACAAAAATGGTGCTGCCTGCACAATAGTTCGCTGTAGATATCTGGGTCTCAATGATCTCAGGTACTTCTAATTGCTAGATCTTTCCGTCGAAGGATCCGTTTGCACCACCTCCCGCATAGCCGTAAGTTCCGCCATCCGTCATGTCAAGTGTATACATTCTGCCAAGGACAGCGCATGCGGTTGATTGCCCCATCCAGGTGGAACAACTATCAATCGTTTTGCGCAGGCTGTATGAATAGGTAATGTAACCGGAGCTGTCATTTGAAAACCACATTTCATACGAGTCTGTGGTGATTGTTGGTGTCTGTTCCCAGGTTAGTCCGGCGTCTTCGGTTCTGATAACTCCACTGGTCATCAGGCAATACCCCATGTTTGGGCTCGGGAAGAAAACGTCGCGAATGAGTCCCACAAAAGGAGGGTCGTATTCGGTCCAACTGCTCCCGCCATTAAAGGTGTAAAGCATGCTTCCGGAACTCGTCACATAGCCAGTATCCGGACTTGTGAAATAAATATCAAGGAAATCATACGTTGTTACCGTTGAAAGAGGACTCCATGTTTCACCCATATCCGTTGTTTTGTAAACAACACCGTTTTGCGCTGAGGCATAGCCAATCTGATCCGTAGGAAAACTCAGGTCGGTGATTTCGTAGGTAGAGTTCATGAGCTTAGGGGTCCACGAAAACCCACCGTCGATCGTTTTAGCAATGAATCCATCAGGTCCGGCTGCAAATCCCACGGAAGGATTCAGGAACTTCAGCTTGTTGACCTTTGATGTAATGTCCGCCACCTGTTGAATGAAGGTAACGCCACCGTTGTGTGTTTTAAAGATCCTTCCGGCATTGTCTCCGAAATACGCGGTATCCTTATGTGGCGCCGAAATGGTGAGAATATCATCATTGATGGCCGTATTCTTATTTTCCCAGGTGATCCCGCCATCGGTGGTTTTGTTGATCTTCCCATAATTCCCACAAAGAAAACCTGTGTTATCATCCGTGAAGTACATTTCGTACCATGAATCAGAGAGACCGTTCATCGTAGGGGTAGTTGGCGCCCATGTAGCCCCTGCATCTGTTGTTTTCAGAATGATATTCTGATTGGTCTTAATGTATCCAATATCAGTACTGGTGAAAAGTACCCGTGTAAATGCGTAGGAACTAATGCTGTTTGACGTCCAGGTAAGACCTCCATCCTGCGTCGTATATAAGTAAGAGGAACTTCCGACTGATCCTACTGCATAGCCTTTGGAAGCGCTGGTCATACAAACGTCGAACAATGTAGTTGCTCCAGTACTTATTGGCGTCCATGAGGTTCCACCGTTAGTTGTCCGGAGTACATTTCCGTCGGAGCAGGTGATAAACCCAAGCGTGTTTGAATAGAAATAAATCCGTGTGAGTGATGCCGATGTAACACTGGATAAGGTTGTCCAACTTGTTCCGCCATTCGTTGTACGTTGGATCATTCCATTGATGCCGACCAGGAAACCATTGTTCAGATCCCGGAACCAAATGTCGTTGAGTGTCACACCTACACCGGATGTTTGCGACACCCATGTGACACCACCATCCGTTGTTTTGAGTACTTCTGAGCTTTCTTCTGCAATCCAGCCGACCATCGGATTCACAAAATGAAGTGCCCGTTTGGCGTCCGTTTCTATGTCGGTTTGCATTTTTACCCAGTTCTCACCACCATCAATCGTTTTGTACAGCGCAAAGGTAGCCGCACACGATATGAAGTTTCCGAATCGCCCCAGGGCATAGCCCGTATACTGATCGGTGAAGGTAATGTCCTTGATCTCAATCCGAATGGGGGTAGTGGCCCGCCATTGAGAAATGGAGTAATTGCCAATGAGAACAAAAAGGATGAGCAGGACCTTATTCATACGCGAGACTTTGGTTGAGGGCTGCAAATTACGAAAATTAGAGGTTAGAACGCAGCGCTAATAGAGTTGAGAGTTCGGAGTTAAAGGATAGGAGTTAGGAGTTAGGAGTTAGGAGTTAGGGGTTAGGGGTTAGGAGTTAGAAGTTGGGAGTTGGGGTTTCGGGAGGATTCCCGATAATGGATTTGGGTTATTCGTATCTTGCTCAGTCTGAAAATTCAACCACACACATTAACTAAGGC
>JBNKYR010000294.1:0-4459 GCA_050300995.1 Crocinitomicaceae bacterium
TTATCAGAGGTTCAGTCACAGAGTGAGTTGGGTATGGGCTTGTTGGATCACATAATGGTTTTTGAGAACTATCCGATCCAGGATGCCATTATGGAAGAAGTAGAGGAAGGATCTGATGATGGCTCAAGACAGATGAGCATTGAATCATTCTCCTTGTTCGAACAAACGAATTATGATGTTACGCTGATCGTGGCCCCTTTACCCGAATCGTTAGGTATCGACATTCATTATAATGGTCACCGGTATGAAGAGGCATCGATAAAACAGTTGGCAGCGCATTTTGGGTTGTTGATCGAGCGATTTGCTTCTGATCCGGATCATTTGGCAGGGACACTTGGTTTTATGAGTGAAGCAGAGACGGAAGAGTTACTTCACACCTTCAATGCCACGAATGTGGATTATCCTGAGGATGAAACCTTGCTGGATCTGTTTGAGGCACAGGTCAGTGAATCACCGGATAAGGTTGCACTGGTCTTTGAGGGCAGGGAGTTTACGTATGCAGAGTTGAATTCAGAGGCCAACCAATTGGGGGCTTACCTGGGGGAGAAGTATAACATCGTTCCGGATGATTTGGTGGGTCTCAAGCTGGATCGCTCTGAAGAAATGATCGTTTCGATCCTTGGGGTGTTGAAGTCAGGGGGCGCTTATGTACCGATCGATCCACAATATCCACAGGAGCGGATTGATTACATATTGGAAGACAGTCGATGCAAGGTATTGATAGATGAGGCAGAGTTCTCTGCTTTTCAGTCCGTGCAGGACAACTACCCGATGGAAAACCAAAAGAAGGTGTCATGTCCTGAGAATCTTGCGTATGTGATCTACACATCGGGCAGTACAGGCAAACCGAAGGGCGTGATGATCGAACATCGTAGTGTGAGCGCATTTATCCATTGGTGCAAGGACGAATTTGCTTCATCGGAATTTGAAGTGGTATTTGGGGTTACGTCCATTTGTTTTGACTTGTCGATCTATGAATTGTTCTTCACGTTTGCGTCCGGCAAGCAACTGGTACTCCTTCAGAATGCCCTTTCGATCGGTGAAAAGTTGCCTGAATACAACAAAGTATTGTTGAATACGGTACCGAGTGTGGTCAAATCACTATTGCAGGAAAATGTAGATCTGAGTAATGTGTCCGTACTGAACATGGCCGGTGAACCGATCCCGGTTTGGGTGATCGAGCAGTTGGAGACCACTGGCATTGAATTGCGAAACCTCTACGGTCCGTCGGAAGATACAACCTACAGTACGTTCACACGACTGAACAGCAAGACTCCTGGCTCGATCGGACGTCCGATATCTAATACACGGGTGTACATTCTGGATGAAGATCAACAACTGGTACCTAAAGGTGTGCCTGGTGAAATTTGTATTAGCGGATCGGGTTTGGCTAAAGGGTATTTGAACAAGCCTGAATTGACAGCAGAGAAGTTTGTGACAAATCCTTTTGAGCCGGGAGAGCGGATGTACAGGACGGGAGATCTGGGCCGTTGGTTACCGGATGGGACTGTTGAATTCATAGGCAGGAAGGATCACCAGGTGAAGATCCGTGGCTACCGTATTGAGTTGGGTGAGATCGAGAGTATATTGCAGGGGCAGGACTCAATTGAAAATGCGGTTGTACTGGTGAAGGAGGATGGCGAAGATGGAAAATCACTGGTCGCTTATATTGTTTCTTCCGAGCAGTTGAATGTGACATCGTTGCGCGATCACCTGTCTGCTAAGTTGCCGGATTACATGCTTCCTGCACAGTTTGTTCAACTCGATGCTTTTCCGCTGAATCAGAACGGGAAGATTGACCGTAAGGCGTTGCAGTCCACTGTTGTGGAAGCAATGGACACGGGAGAGGAATATGTGGCTCCTGAATCTGCAGCGGAAAAAGTGCTTGTAGATGTCTGGGAATCTGTCTTGAAAAGAGAGCACATTGGTGTTGGTGATAACTTCTATAAGTTGGGGGGTGACTCGATCAAATCGATCCAGATCGTTTCCCGCCTGAAGCAGCAGGGTTATGGACTGCGCATAGAGAAAATTATGCAGAATCCCGTAATCAGGGATCTTGCAGTGCACCTGACGGAGAATGTCCGTGAGATCGATCAGTCTGTTGTGGAGCATGAGGTGGAACTGACCCCTATCCAGCATGCCTTTTTCAGTGATCCGGTGATCGTGGATCACAACCATTTGAACCAGAGCATTCTGTTAAAGAGCAGCGAAGAGATCGATGGGGATATACTTTCGCGCAGTATTTCCCATTTGGTCAGACACCACGATGCCCTTCGGATGGTTTACCGCAAGGAAGGCGCTACCTGGCATCAGATCAATGAAGATACGAGCAAAGCGCATTTTAAGATTGAGTATCATGATTTGCGTGGTTCAGAGGATGAGTTGTCAGAGATGGGTCGGATCGGGGAGGTTTTGCAATCGGGTTTTGACCTTGAGCAAGGTCCGTTGTTCCACATCGGTCATTTCCGATTATCTGACGGAGATCGCCTTGCGCTAATCATCCACCACCTGGTTGTTGATGGCGTTTCGTGGCGTATTTTGCTGGAGGATCTTTCCTCACTTTATGAGCAGTACAAGCAGGGTGAAGCTGCAGAACTTCCGTTAAAGACGGATTCATATCAACGTTGGGCCTCTGAGTTAAAGCAGTATGCTGATAGCCCTGTGCTTTCATTGGAGCGTAGTTACTGGGAGTCTGTTTGTGGTCAGTCGATCCCTGCTCTTCCCCGGGATATACCATCGGACACTGTTCCCGGCATCGACTCGATCGAAACGTTTGTCCTTGACCGTACCCATACGGAGATATTGCAGACCCGTGTTCACGGAGTGTACAACACGGAGATCAATGATGTGTTGCTAACGGCGTTGGGTCTTGCCATCCGGGATGTATTGGGCGTGGATAAAACGGTGCTTCGAATGGAGGGGCATGGGCGAGAGGATATACTTGAAGCAGTTGACATCAGCAGAACGGTGGGTTGGTTTACTTCTGTTTATCCGTTTGTATTGGATATGTCTTCGGGAGAAGATAGAAGGGACAATCTGGTACATGTCAAAGAGTCTCTTCGGGGAGTTCCGAATAAGGGTGTCGGTTATGGGATCTTGAAATACCTTTCCTCCGAACCCCTTCCGACCCTTACTTCCTCGATCGTGTTTAACTACCTGGGCGACTTCGGAGCGAATGCTTCGAATGGGGAAGGCTCGGAGTTCAGTTATAGTGGTGATTACATTGGCTCTTCGACGTCCTCGAAGAATGGCAGTGATGTCTTGCTTGATGCCAACGGGATGTTGGTGTCGGGCCAGTTATCGATGTCTATTCGCTATTCCTCGTTGAGCTACGATCGCACCACAATAGAGCGGTTGACTTCATCTTATGAAGGCCATCTGAAAGGATTGATCGAGGAGTTGGGATCGATAGAAGAACATTATTTAACTCCTTCGGATCTGAGTTACCAGGGTTTGAGCATTGAAGCATTGGCGTCAGTGAATGGGGATCATCAGGTGGAGGATATTTACCCGCTATCTCCTTTACAGGAAGGGATGTATTTCCACTGGTTAACGGATCGAAGCTCGTTTATGTACTTTGAGCAGATGTCGTACCGCTTGAAGGTAAGTGGATTTACGATTGGAGATTTTCATGCTGCATACAATAAGTTGGTGGCTCGTCATGGTGTTTTACGCACAAGTTTTACGACCACCTTATCAAGCGTTCCTTTACAGATCGTTCATCGTACGGTTCCGGGTAACTTCGTTCATGTAGATCTGCGATGGAAATCGGAAGAGAGCTCTGTTGAATCGTTGATCGATGAGATCAAACAGAAGGATAAGCAGCAGGGCTTTGATTTGTCTGACACATCCCAGATGCGGCTTACGGTCTTGGAGTTGGGAGCAGACGAGTATGAATTCATCTGGAGTCATCACCATATTCTGACGGATGGCTGGTGTTTGAGCATTATGATCAATGAATTCACCCATTTCTTGAGTTCTCGGGATGTTGTTTTACCGCCTCCACAACCCTATTCAAACTACATTAAGTGGTTGGGTACGGTGGATCGGGAAGCGTCGTTGACCTACTGGCATGATTACTTATCGGGTTATAGCTCAGCTTCATCGGTTCCCTTTAGGCTTTCTCATCCGAAAGGAGATGGATATTTGGCCAAGCGCGAGCGTTTATCGGTATCTTCAGCTGTACTTGAAAAGATCACGGGCTTATGCCAGGAGTTGGGACTTACCCAGAATACCTTTGTACAGGGCGTTTGGGGTTATTTACTATCCCGATATAACACAACGAATGATGCAGTGTTTGGCGCGGTGGTTTCTGGTCGTCCCGGCGATCTTCCCGGAGTAGAGCAGATGATCGGATTGTTTATCAATACGATCCCTGTCCGCGTGAAGTACGATCAGGGAGAACGTTTGCGCGATATATTGGAGCACCTTCACCAGGATACGATAGCGAGTGCATCAC
>JBNKYR010000295.1:0-4430 GCA_050300995.1 Crocinitomicaceae bacterium
CTACTCGTGTGGCTTTTCGGATTCGCCTCGTTTGAATGGTCGCTGAACTCCATCCGAAGTCATTGTTGACATGTAGAACAGCACTTCCGGATCCGGTAGATCTTAGTTTCTGATGTAAGCACACGAGGGTTTATCCATCAGTCCGAATAGTGTTGCCAGGTTTGTCGAATGGCTTCGATGGGATAAACATATACAGGTAAGCCGCAGGGAATGAGTCAATTGTCACGAACAGGAAATTTCCTGTCATGAAGCATGAGATCCGGTGTCATGAATTCCGGAAGTACTACAGGATTCTGATCTTTTCGGTGATGTCCCGGTACTTTTCACCAAGGGGAACCGAATGACCGCCTTCGAGGATCACGGAACCTTCACTCAGAATGATCTCACTGATGGCAAATTTGTTCACCAGGAAACTCCGGTGGGTTTGCACGAACATCTCAGCAGGAAGTTGTTCCTGGAGTCGCTTTAGGGAGATTTGTACCACGAAGCGTTCATCGCGGGTGAAAAGCGTACAGTATCTTGCTTCGACCTCCACATAGAGGATGTCTTGCATTTGCACTTTCTTCATGCTTCCGCCCTTCCTGATAAACAGTGCGTCATTCACGGCTATCGCCGGACTTTCTTCGGAGATCTCCTGACCGTAGAACTGCTCAACGGCCATTTCAAGTGCATATTCCAATTCAAGATCATTGAAGGGCTTTAGCAAATAGCTGTAGGGCTGTGTGAGACGTGCCTGCTCGAATACCGAACGATCGCGGGAACTCGTAAGGAACACGAACGGGCGTCGTGCATCCGGAACTACATTCAGGGCTTCGGCAAAACGGATGCCATCCGGGGCTCCCTGCAGGAAAATGTCGATAATGAGCAAATCGATCTCTGTTTCATAAAAAAGCTTCAATGCTTCCTCAAAGGAACCTGCCGTATCGGCAACCGTATATCCGCGAGACTCCAGTAAGTCTGCAAGATTCCCGCTCTCCTCAGGATTGTCTTCCACGATCAGTACTTTAATTGTGTTCATTCTTCGTTGGAATATAAAGTGTTACAATCGCTCCCTTCCGATTTTCCAAAGTGATCCTTCCGTGATTCTTTTCCATAATCGATTTACAAAGCTGAAGTCCAAGCCCGGTCGGCAATCCGTTCTCACGCCCGGAGATCAGAAATCCTGAAAGTACCGTTTCGCTGAAACCTGGACCGGTATCCCGGATGCTCAATTCCACTTCGTTCGCGATGTTTCGCGATGCTATCAGGACCTCTTCTCCTTCGGGCACGTACTTGATGGCGTTATCAAGAAGATTGCGGATCACGATCCTCAACGATTCCGCATCCGCAAATACCCGCACTTTCTCAACACGAATGATCAGCGCAATGTTCTTCTCATTTGCCAGGGGCTGTAAATTATGAACGACCTGTTCAACCAGTGCAGATAGCCGGTGCTCTTCAGGATGGAAATACAGTTGTCCCGATTGCAACAGCGACCAATTCAGCATGTTGTCCAACAACACGTGCGTACTTTCGGTAATTGAATTGTTGGTATTGATCAACCTCAGGACATCCACCGAAAGTCCCTCGCCCTTAGTTGCCAGTTGCATATTGTTTCGCCTCAGTGCATTGACCCAGGAACGAAGATCATGGCTGACGATAGAGAACAAGCGGTCCTTCGTCGCATTGAGCCGATCGAGCTGGTCCTTCTGTGTCAGCACCAAACGATTGCTCTTTCGTTTTTGCCAATAGAAGTAAATGGCTATGATGAACGCAAGGAACAAAAGTCCGGAAAAGGCCATCAATGCATTGCGCTGGGTAGCTTTGGCCTCATTCTCTTTCTTCAGAAATTCTTCTCGTTTGGCATTTTGTTCGGCCAGGAATTTCTTCTCGATCTCTGCCAGTTCCCACACCTTATTCTGGTCGTTCAGGGAATCTTTCCACTGATTGGCTTCTTTCATGTATTCAAGGGATCTCGCAAAATCATCGCGGTTCTCCTCCACCACAGACATGTTTAGCGCCGTAGAATAGCGCAATTCGTAATTGTCTACCTTCTTCGAAAGCGCATAGGCTTTTTCAAAATAAGGAATGGCTTGGTCGTCGCGGTATTGATTGTAATAAAGGCTGGCAAGGTCAAGATAGGAGCCGACCATATAGACACTGTCTCCATACGACTCCTGAAGCTTCAATGCCTTTAACAGAAATTTTTCCGCCTCAGGCATCAGGTCCTGATGCAGGTAGCACAGCCCCATATTGTGGTATATGGCACTCAGGTCAGGACCAAAATCAGATCTTTCCATTACGTACAATGCCCGGTCAAAAAGCTTCAATGCACTTTTATAGCGCTTCTGTTCCAATAATGCCTCTCCCCGATGCATATCCACAAAACAATACAGCGGAAACGAAGGTGAAATGTGCTGATATTCCTTCTCTGCCGGAGCAAACAGTTTCTTACGCATGAAACTTGTCGCTCTGAAATAATAAATCAAATCCCTGACCTCAGGAACCTTTTCCAACTTTAAACTTCGGTAGGAATACGTAATGCAGGAATCGAATTCCCCTGCAATAAAAAAGTTATAGGTCTTTTTAAAATTGTAATCTCCGGAACATTTGTCCGCTACTGCCTCCACTTCCTGCTCCAGCATGCTTCTTCCGACATTCTGCCCGAAAACAGAAGAACACCAAATGGAACAAATAAGAAATGTCAGGATTTTCAAACTGACAAACGCTATGCGTTGCTTTATCAATTTCTCCCCTGTTGCACCACCGTCACCGTACCCCTTGAGGTTTTCGGATCTTCGTTTTCCAACGTCGTCACGACAGTGCTTGCAGGATACTCGTGCTGATTGGAATGGAATTCTACATACCAGCATGCGAATACCAAAGGATCAGATTCCTGATGATAATTGTAGGTAACTGTCACACACAATTCCTGGCTTTCCGCACGGTATTCGAATTTACCCATTGGAGGAATCGCATTTCTGCTGTCAATAAATACGGTCACCCGTACGGATACCTTTGTCATACCATCGTCGTCTACGAATTCCTCGGCAGAAGTCATCGGACTCATGGGATACTGGATCTTGTTAGTCATTTCAGGCGGAAAGGTAAAATCGGGCGTTACCTTTTTCAGTTCGTTCGGCTCTACAATAACGACAACCTTGGCGCTCATACGTTTCAGTTTTAAGGGTTTGGTCAAAACTAACGACAATCATACGGGGTGTCAATAGTAAAAATACCTGATTTTTAACCCTTTATACCTGCAACAAATACCTGAACAAAAATACGAAACTGTAATGAATCCGTGAAAACAAGGTGACAGTTCCGGTTATTTTTCGAAAACTCTCTTTAAAACAGTAAAGAATCAATCACTTTGAGCCATTTGCTCACCTTTCTTTCTACGGACGCCAGTGACCGTAATTCAAGCGATCGTGTCATTCTGTCTGGTAGTTTACACCTGTGAATTCCCTGAATTTCCCTAACTTTCGGCTGAATACACCATCAATCCAGATCATATGCGACTACTCACTATCCTCCTGCTCTTTACAAGCCCACTTCTTCGTGCCCAAAACGTGGCTGTTACGTCTACCAATTTGTTCGAAGGCGAACCCTCACTGGCCGTGCATCCGCAAAACTCGCAGCTGCTTGTCGCAGCCTGGATTGGCTACGTAATCGGTCCCGGAACCGTGATCCGTACCAGTACGTCTACAGATGGTGGTGCAACATGGTCAACACCTGTGTACGTGGACCACGAAGTGACAGGCAATACTTCTGCAGACCCTTCTTTGCAATACACGACGAATGGTGATCTGTACCTGTGCTACGTCGATTACGACAAGACCAATTTCACCAACGGACAGGTCGTTGTGCGGAAATCAACCAACAACGGTGCTTCCTGGGGACCATCTGTTGAAGTGATCTCGATTGCCGATTGTCCCGGAAAGATGTGTGTGGATCGTCCCTGGATGGAAATCGACAACAGTGGTGGCCCGAACGACGGTACCATTTATGTCACCACGATGAATGCAGATCAGCCGACAATGATCACGCCTCCTTACAATCCCTATCTCACGGTAAGCACCGATGGCGGAAGCTCTTTCCTGACTCCACGCTATGCAGACACGACCAATTATCTTGCAGGGAGCACCATTACTCAGCCCATGCCTTCACCGGCAATCGGATCCGACGGAACATTCTTTGCCGCCTATCCGAGTTACGAAACTTCCCAGAGTGCATTTGCGCACTATTACATCGCCTCTTCTACTTCACAGGGCAGCAATCTTGATCACGCCAACCTGTATACAGTACTTATTTCCGGTGTAACAGATCCTTACGCAAAAAAGGCCGGACAGTTGTTTTCCGATCCATCTACTCCAAATCACCTGGTTTTTCTCAGCATGAGTGAGACCAATGGCGACATCGACGTCTTCTTTATGGAAACCTGGGATGCT
>JBNKYR010000296.1:0-4396 GCA_050300995.1 Crocinitomicaceae bacterium
CTTCCGATCTAAATCTCAACATCGCCATATTCTCTTAGTATTTGCACATGGTGATCCTTCAGTACATCTCCTCCAACTACCACTGTTTCGACCCCACCTCCTGTGATATCCAGATCTTTCAGAAGATCAATATGCGCAGGCGTAAGTTTAACATGTGATATATCGCTTTCGAAATAGCGCTTAATGATTGCCGGTATATCCGTGTTTGAACTGAAAATATGAACCGAACCTCCCGTTACCAGTGGCAGATAAAGACTCGGGATCGTTAGATCAAACGATATTGACGTAAATAATCCGAAGCTGGCATTGGTCGTGGATTTCCCTTTGTAAGTCCCTTTAGCCCAGTTCAAATAATTCGTCAATGAAGATGATTCAATCATCACCCCCTTCGGTTTGCCTGTACTTCCCGATGTGTAGATCACATATACCAAATCGCCAGGTTTGCTGACCTTCTCAAGATTATCCGTCGCATACTTCTCCTGAACCTCTTTGAATTTTGATATTTCTTTTTCATCGATCAATACCTTGCAATTGCTATCCTCAAGCATGTAATCTATTCTTTCCTGCGGATACTGCGGGTCAATTGGAACATAGGCAGCCCCCGACTTTAATACGCCCAACATTGACACGATCAATTCTTCACTCCTGTCAAGTTTAATCCCAACAAGGTCATCTGCTTTTAACAAATACGTTGATCGTAAGTAATCCCCGAACTGATTTGCCTGTTTATTCAGTTCGGCATACGTAAGCGTTATTTCTTCAAAAATAACCGCAATGTTATCGGGTTTACTCTCTACCTCCGCTTCAAACAAATCGATCAGTGACTGGTCTTTCGGATAATCGACCGGGGAATCATTGAAACCATCTAGGATCGAGAGCTCCGCCTCTGTAAACAGAGCATTTTTATTCATCCGAATCGATGAAGTTTCCAGGTACGCGCCCAGTATATTTTCAACATATGCATGAAATCGTTCGAGTGAAATACCCGGTTTAAGCGCCTTTGTATTCTTATAAACAAATACACATTCTCCTCCGGTTAAATCAACCGTCAGGTCAAAATTCGTGTTGGTATTTTCATACGATTCAACATTTATCCCTTCATTTTCGATTGATTCTTCAGTTTTTTGAACATCATCGTAAATGTGAAAATCGATATAGTTAAAAATCACATCGAACAGAGGATTTTCCTTGCTTGTCTGTTCTCCTGCGATTCTTGAAATTTCGAAAAATGGAAGACGATCTTTGCCTTTCAGAAGTGTTAACTGACGCTCCATTCCCTCCACATATTGATCCCACGTTGAGTCTCCGTATTGATCCAATTGAACACGAATCGGAAGGGTATTCAGGAAGCATCCCAGGATCTTATCACCATCCTCTACCACCGGACGATTGTTCGAAACAAGGCCAACCACCAGATCATTTTCATAAGTGAGCATATTCAACGCATAAACATAAGCGCTAAACAAGACCGTCTTAAATGTTGTTTTATTCTCGACCGCTTTTTGCCTCAATCTATTCGCGCGGGCCATGTCGTATCGCTTCACAAATTGATCTGAAATCGCTTCATCCGAAAAAATATCCAGTCGTTTGTAATCTGAAAGCTCTTCCTTCCAGAAGTCGATTGCCGATTGATTCCGTATCTGAACCTGTTCATCAATGACGGCATCACGGTAATCGGATGAAAGAGGTGACAAAGTATATCCCGGATCTTTCTCCAGAGCCCGGTACGTGTTGAATAATTCCGTGTTAAAAGATGCCACACTCCATCCATCAAGTATCGAATGATGGCACTGAAGTAAATAAACACTGCTTTGATCACTGAGATGGAACAAGCTCGTGCGCCACAAGTGGGTTGACGTCAGATCAAAAGGACGGGAGCGTTCCTGCTCAAGGTATTCGCCTATACGAGCTTCCTGTGCCTCTCTACTCAATGCTGTCAGATCAACCACATCAACACGCACAGGTACTTCCTTATACACCAACTGAACCTCCTCTCCGTAACGCTCCATATCGTAACCAGTTCGCATGATCGGGTGTTTGAACACCATCAATTCAAATGCTGAGAGAAATAATGGTTCCTCCACGCGGGGAACCTGGTACAACATCTGGTCATGATAAACTGCAGAATCCGGTCTCAATATCGAAGAAAAGACCATTCCCTTCTGGATCGCACTCATTGGGTAAGCATCATCCAACTCTTCAGGATTCGGATGGGTAGAGAACACTTCCGACCTCAAACCCGATAATCTTGCCTCCACATCTGCCAGTAAGGCTCTTTCCGATTCACTGATTCCGGTCGATGATACGATAAGATCTCCCAACGTTGCTATCGTTGAAGACTGATACAACGAAGCGATGCCCAAATGGGTGGAAAAAGCAGTATTCACCTTACTGATCAAACGGATCGAGATGATCGAGTCGCCTCCCAGTTCAAAGAAATTGTCATGTATTCCTACTTTCTCAACTCCAAGTACCGCTTGCCAGATCGCCGCCAACCGTTCTTCTGTCTCATTTCGTGGTCCAACATATTCAACACCACTACTCATTCCCGAACCTTCAGGAGATGGAAGCGATTGCTTGTCAAGCTTTCCATTCGATGTCAATGGAATTGACGCCAGCTGCACAAATGCTGAGGGAAGCATGTACTCAGGGAGATGTTCTTTCAGATAGTCTCGAAGTTCACGGGTATGCAACTCCACCGAACTGACAACATAACCAACCAGGATATGATCCCCTCCTGAGGATTCCTTCACAACAACCACGGCCTGTTCAACATCAACATGTTGTTGCAAAACACTCTCGATCTCGCCCAACTCAATTCGGTATCCTCGAACCTTCACCTGGTCATCTACACGACCAAGGTATTCAAAGTCACCATCCGGTAATTGTTTGACCTTGTCTCCCGTTCGATACAATCGGTCTTCGGGGTTGTAGGGGTTGACAATAAACCGTTCGGATGTAAGTTCAGGACGGTTCAGGTAACCACGTGAGACACCTTCGCCCCCTACATACAACTCCCCTGCAACTCCAAGTGGTAATAATTGTTGGGACTGATCGAAAACATAACAACTCAAGGTGGGGATTGGACGACCGATATTGCTCTTGTTGCTCGAGATGTCTTCATCCGTTAGTTGTTTGTAGGTAACATGAACTGTGGTCTCTGTGATCCCATACATGTTGATCAAATCAGTGGATGGATAACGTGCATGCCAGGACTGTAACTTCCCGGGGGAAAGAGCCTCCCCTCCGAAGATCACATAACGAAGATTCAGATCCGAGGACCCTCTCTGCGACTCTTCTTTGATCAGATTATAGAAGGCGGATGGTGTCTGGTTCAATACCGTTACGTTTTCAGAGATCAATAGATCCAGATAACCCGATGGGTCTTTGGCGATCAACGATGGAACAACCACCAGTTTCCCGCCGAACAACAAGGCTCCGTACATCTCCCATACCGAAAAGTCAAAACAATATGAATGGAACATCGTCCAGACATCTGACTCTCCAAAATCAAAAAGAGGAGAATCTGTCTTGAACAGGCGAACAACATTCCGGTGCTCGATCAAAGCACCTTTCGGTTTTCCTGTCGTGCCCGAAGTATAGATCACATAGCAAAGGTCTCCGGGCTGGTTGACATGAACAAGATTCTCGGATGAATACGAAGACCCTGCTTCACTAAAACGAGCCCATTCCGAGTCATCCAAAACAACTTTGCACTGACTGTCTTCGGTGATATAGTTGATGCGCTCTTCAGGGTAATCAACATCCATCGGTACGTAAGCACCTCCCGATTTTAAGACCCCAAGTATTCCTACGATCATTTCAAGCGATCGATCAAGCCTGATACCGATCAGATCATCCGGGCGAACATCATAGCTTGAACGCAGGTAGGCTCCCAAACGGTTCGACGCTTCATTCAGTTCACGGTATGTCAGCGAGCGGTCCGTGAAAACAACTGCAACGTTATCAGGTGTCCGTTCTACCTGTTCCTCAAACAGATCCAGTAAAGTCTTTTCCCGAGGGTAATCGAAATCTCCCGAGCCTGTAAGTAGCTGAGAGCGTTCGGACGTTGTAACCAACGAAAGGTCACGCAATAATGTGTCCGACGAAATCTCGAAAAGCAGATCGAAATGTTTCAAAAACATTTCGAGGTCAGAATGATCAAATAAGCTTGTCCTTCCTTTCAGAACCAAAAAATAATCGTTGCCTTTTCGCTCAATACCAATAATTAAATCCGCATCAACATCGGTTTTCTCAAGGATGTCATCGAATTCAAATAAAACATTACTATACCCCTCCGTTCTACCTGCCAAAGCAATCGGATAATCCTGAAAAGCAAAAGTGCTTTTCAGTTCCTGCTTTGTGCTTTGAAAAATGGAATCAATACTCTGCAACT
>JBNKYR010000297.1:0-4382 GCA_050300995.1 Crocinitomicaceae bacterium
CCTTCCTGATTACCGCATTGCTCCCGATGAAGAAGAATCTTACTCAACAAGACCAGATTAGCTAACACACATCTACGCCAGGACAACGTATTCCTTTTCTGGTTATTTTTGAGAAAAACTCAACCGAATGAAGAATTACATCTTATCTATTGCTATGTGCCTGACCGGCCTGCTATCTTTTGCTCAAACGGAGTTAGTAGCCATGGAAGACGAAAATGGTAAGTGGGGATATGCCAACCCTGCAGGAAACATTGTTATTACCCCAAGCTATGTTGATGCTCACTCCTTCACCTCAGGGGGTGTTGCGCTGGTGAACCAGGAGGGAAAAGGCTGGAAACTGATTGACAAAAACAACAACACCATAGATATTCCTCTTGAAAAGGTGGTATTTCCCGGCTTTGGTAAATTCTCTGTTTGGGGATTCCGGTCAGACATGCTGATCGTTGTCTATAAAGGAGGGCAGGCCTGTCTGAACAACAAAGGAGAGGTTCTTTTCAAGGATTTGGATGACATCCAGCTTTTTCATGACGGATATAGTGTTGGCAAAAGGAACAATGAGTTCTACATCCTCGATGACAAGGGTAATAAAACCAAAGTGAATGCGGACGCAACGTATGTTGGTCATTTGAAAAATGGCTATGCTCCGTTCAGAAATAAAAGTCTTTTCGGATTGGTCGATTCTACAGGTGAAGTAGCCATTAAAGCGACGTTTAATAAAACAGGTTACTTCGTAGATGGCATTGCCTGGGCCAAAACAACCGAAAAAAAGGTGGGGCTGATCAATACCGATGGAAAGTGGGTTGTACAACCTGAATTTACTTACCTGAGTAAACCGGACTCCATTCATCATATTTGTGAAGCCAGAAAAGGCAAACAGTTGATGTACCTGCGTGTGGATGGAACAACGTTTGAAATCCCGGGAGCTACAGGATTGAATGAATTTCACGAGGGAGTGGCATGGGTGAAAACGGAAAATGGTGTTGGAGTCATTGATGAAAATGGAAAATGGATCGTTCAACCGGAATATGAAGTGATCGAAAACGCTTCAAATGGTATGTTGAGCGTGCGAAAAAACAACCTGTGGGGTGCTATTGACCTAAAGGGAAACGTAATTGTAGAACCACAATATAAACGTCTCGAAGAGCGATGTGAAGGTCGCATTGCCGTGAACAAGAACGATCTATGGGGATACATTGATTACGAAGGAAATGTTGTAATTGAGCCACAGTTTCAGGGAGCACACAACTTTCAGAATGGCTATGCTGCTGTAAAAGTCGGAAACAACTGGGGATTGATTGATCCGGACGGTACTTTCACTATTGAAGCAAAATACCACCGGATAAAAGATGTTGAGGTTTTTTGACCGGTAATTGATCAGGAGAACATCTTCAAAAACGTTCGCCACATGATACGAATGTCGTTGCCAACCGTGGCATGTTCGAGGTATTTCCTGTTCAGTTCAAGTTTGGCGGGCATAATCTCTTCGATGTAAACCTTTTCAGGGTCGGCGGCCTGTCCCAACAGCTCATTCTCCCGAAAATATTCAAGCGAGGCAAGGTCTGTGATTCCGGGACGAACATTCAGGATCTCCCGCTGCTCATTCGTGTACAATTTCACGTATTCCGAAACTTCGGGTCGCGGTCCCACAATGCTCATATCACCCTTTAACACGTTGATGAACTGCGGGAATTCGTCCAGCTTGTACTTCCTGAGAAAATAACCGATCGACGTGATCCTTGGGTCGCGCATACCCACCGTAAGTTTTCCGGAAGCATCCGCATTGACACGCATCGTACGAAACTTGAACAAGCCAAACGGCTGCCCGTTTTTTCCTATACGCTCCTGGATATAAAAAACACCTCCTTTCGAACCAAAGGCGATGAGTAAGGCAATGATAATCCCGAATGGGATGAAGAGAGATACAATGATCAGGGAAACGAAGATGTCGAATACCCGTTTCACCCCAAGACCTTTTTTACGGAAGCCTTCACCGCCCCGATCACCTGGTCAACCTGCTCATCATTCAGGTCAAAATAAACCGGAAGACTGATCTCGTTGGCATACGCTTCCCAGGCATTCGGGTAATCCTCCATCTTGTATCCACGCTTTTTGTATGCCGTCAGGATCGGCAACGGTTGGAAATGGACGTTTACGGAAACATCGTGATCAAAGATCTCCTGAATGATTGCATCGCGTTGAGTTTCCGTGGCTCCCTGAATACGCAACAGGTAGAGATGATAACTGGTGGTTCTGTTTTCCGTTTCGAATTTCGGAGTAATGGCCCAATCTTCAGCGGAAAAAGCAGCTTCATAACGATTGAATATCGCCTTGCGACGATCCAGATTTTCCTGATAGCGCTCCAGCTCGACAAGGCCGATTGCTGCCTGGAGATCCGTCATGTTACATTTGAATCCCGGTTCCTCCACATCGTAACGCCAATTTCCTTTCTGGGTCTTGGCCAATGCGTCCTTACTCTGACCGTGAAGAATCCGAACACACATTTCCCTGTAGATGGCATCATGATCAAAACCATCGGGCAGATTGAAACACAAAGCACCTCCTTCCGCCGTCGTCAGGTTCTTTACGGCATGAAATGAAAAAGTGGCAATGTCCGACAGTACCGCGGCCTGTTTTCCATTCATTAAGGCGCCAAAGCTATGCGCGGCATCGCTCAGCAGCAGGACTCGTCCGAGTTTTTCCTGAAGTTCTCCGGCAGGATTGAACATTGCCTTTACTTCCGCTTCATTGATCAGGTTCATCAAACGATCGTATTCAGCCGGAAACCCGGAAATATCCACCGCAATAATCGCTTTGGTCCGAGGAGTTATAGCTTCCCGTACCCGATCGACATTGATATTGAAATCATCGTTATTAATGTCCACCATCACAGGTGTAGCACCTGAATGCACGATCACATTCGCACTGGCACAGTATGTATATGCAGGAAGAATCACCTCATCCCCAGGACCGATCCCCCACCAGTCGAGCAAGACCTGCATCCCCATCGTCCAGGAATTCACAGCCACCGTCGTCTGACACCCGCAATAAGCCGTGATGTTCTTTTCGAACTGCTTGGTACGAGGTCCGGTCGTGATCCAGCCGGAGCGCAGAGCCGCAGTTACTTCAGCAATAACCTTATCGTCAATCCTGGGAGGGGAAAATGGTATCATAGCGTCAAATTAGCGATTCAGATCAAAGGTACATATCATTCAGTCAAGTAGTGCACGGACGATCTTTTCTCCGGCATCACCGTTTCCATAAAGTTTGAGCGAGAAATCCGAAGACTTGTTCAGCATTTCACGGGCAAGCGCGCGAATTTTCACACCGTCAGCACCGGCCAGACAATTAAAACCGTTGTCCACCAGTTCCACCCACTCAGTCTCATCGCGCATTGTTACGCAATTCTTTCCAAAAAAGTAAGCCTCCTTCTGCAGACCACCACTATCTGTCATCACCAAACGACAATGTTTTAACAACTCGATCATATCGAAATATCCGACCGGATCAATCCGATCTACATCAAGGCGGATATCAAATTTCTCCAGGAGATTACGGGTTCGCGGATGCAACGGCAGAACGATCCGAATTTCCTTATGAAGATCATTCAGGGCATCTACAATGGAACGAAGTCGCTCAGGATCATCCGTATTCTCCGCGCGGTGCAGCGTGCACAGAATGAAATCTCCGGCAAGGGTCTCCTTTGGAAGTTGACACATTTCCTCTGACTTCGCAGCATAGTACATCCCGGCATCCAGCATCACATCACCGCTCATTTCGATGCGGGTATCAATATTGGCATAGCCTTCCTTCATCAGGTTGTCCACGGCGGTTTGCGTCGGAGCAAAAAGAATGTCTGAAATGCGGTCTGTAAGAATCCGGTTGATCTCTTCCGGCATCCGCATGTTGAAACTCCGCAGCCCAGCTTCCACGTGAGCCACTTTAATGTGTTTCTTTTTTGCAGCAAGTGCTCCCGCCAGGGTTGAATTCGTATCTCCGTATACCAGTACCCAATCCGGCTGCTCGACCTTCAGGACTTCCTCGATCTTCTCCAACATTTGCCCCGTCATGGCACCGTGATCCATCCCATGAATTTCCAGGTTGTATTTCGGTCGCGGAATTTCCATTTCCTCGAAAAACACATCCGACATATTACGATCGTAGTGCTGCCCGGTATGTACGATCACCTCTTCCGTATCGTCGCGCCGTAACAATACACGGCTGATCACTGCGGCCTTTACAAACTGAGGGCGGGCGCCTACAATCGTCACTATTTTATACTTGTCTTTCATCATTTCATTCCATTATCGCGAAAGGCGCTTCTGTTTGTCCGAAGGCCGTCTTCCAAGCAGAACAAAGTCGATCAATCCCTTCAGGTAGCCCAA
>JBNKYR010000298.1:0-4368 GCA_050300995.1 Crocinitomicaceae bacterium
TCACTATCCAATCCCGAAGATCTCGGATGAAGACATTCAGAGCATGATGCTGATGCTTCAGAACGATAAGAAGAATCGCTCAGGAAAGATTCTGTGCAGCCTGATCCCTGAGATTGGCACATGTACCTACGATCATCACGTAAATCCGGAGTTATTTCTGGAGGTGTTCCTGCACTTCAAGAATCAGCAATTGAATATGAACTAGGATTTCATGGAAAGCAACTGACTTCTGACCTTTTCAAGGCGACGAATCAGTTCTTCCTGATCATTCCCTGGGTTTTCTGCAGGAACAGAAACCATTTCGAGGTCATCTTCCTTTTCGCGCAGAGCTTTTTTAGCACCTTCAAGCGTATAGCCACGTTCCTTTACCAGGTGAAAAATACGGTCGAGTTTCAGGATCTCCTTCGGAGTGAAAAGGCGATTTCCCTTCTTGTTCTTTTTGGGTTTGACATTTGGGAATTCTTTTTCCCAAAAGCGAATTAACGAGGTGTTCACATCGAACATCTTCGCTACTTCTCCAATCGGATAATACAGTTTGGTCAGGTCCTTTTCGTTGATTCGTGACACAGTCAGTACACTTTGCAACCAAGATAAGAATTTTTGGCTGATTTGGTCGTGCCCGCATTTTTCGTTTCTTTGAAGATAAATGAACGGAGAACGTGTTTGATTCCCACACATTAGAAGAGCGAAAGATCCGACGTCGCAGAGAATGGGTATTCCTGATCCTGAGCGGCATCTTTTTGGGTTCGCTGACCTTGCTCAATACGCTTGGAGTCAGTCGTTTTATTGACCTTTCGGAGTATGTTGGAATCTCGGAAGGAAGTCACATCCGTTTTGCCGTTGCGGTGGGCGTCTTGCCCTATCCGATCACTTTTTTGTGTACCGATATTGTCTCTGAAATTTATGGGCGTCAACGCGCGAACATGCTGGTTTGGATCGGTTTGATCCTCAATGCATGGGTCTTGTTGGTCATGTGGTTCGGCGGCTGGCTTGAGGCTCCTTCAAATCTGATGCCTGACGGACGACTTCCGCTTGATGTGGTGGATGGAGTGGCCACAGCTCCGCATGGTTATGCTTTTTATGAGATTCGTACCCTGACATTCGGAGCGACTTTCGCTTCGATGATCGCATACATCACAGCACAATTTGTCGATGTGCAGGTCTTTCATGCACTGAAGCGTCGCACGGATGGACGCATGTTGTGGTTGAGGAACAACGTCTCCACGCTCACCAGTCAGATGATCGACTCGGTAGCCGTGATCCTGATCACCCACTACTACGCCGGCGCTCTTCCCATTCCCGAGGGAGCTTCGGTTAGTACGGCATTGTTGGCGTACATTATCAGCAGTTATATCTTCAAGTTCGTTTTTGCCCTGCTGGACACCTTGCCCATTTACATTTCGGTACACTATCTGCGTCGTTACCTGAAGATCGAAGATGAATTAAGTTTTTGATGGGATCTTCATCAGGTGCCAGACAAGATAGATCAATGCAACGAGCGCCATTATGGAAGCGATCGTGAAAAGTGTCGCAATCGTCCCGAATGTATTGTCGTAGAGCATAAGAGAAATGCCTGATCCCATCATGATGCCTGATTCAAGGGCGATGAATAGGGTGCCAGAACCTACTCCGCGTCGGTCCGGTGGACAAAGATCTGCCATCCATGCAAAAATAGTAGGACTGGTGATCCCGGTGGAAATCCCGAAAATGATCGCACTGATCGTATACTGTATCCACTCATGTGAGGTAGCAATGAGAGTCATACTGACTACCAGGAAGAACAACCCGAAGATCATCGTTTTTCGGCGGCCGATCCTCTCGGAAACTCCACTGGCAAATAAGCGGATCAGGATGGTCGACAGCATGTAGTACATGAAGAAATAGCCTTTGTTTTCAATGCCGAGGTAGCCGCTTATGTCCGAAGTGGTCACAAAGATCAGCCCCGTAGAGATCGTGGAACAAAACATGATGAACGCTGCCGGACGTACGGTAGGCTCAAAAATATCATTGAAGGTAACCTTTAGTAGACGGGGATGAAAGCGTTGCGGATTGGGGAGTGTTTCCTTGATAAAGGCAATCAGAATTCCGGAGAGCAGACAAAAGAACGCAGCGATGGTAAAAAGTCCAGTATACCCTAGATGAACTATAATGCTGTGTGCGAAGTAATTTCCGAAACCGAAGCCGACGGACATGAAAGCACCCCAGATTCCCATGGCAACACCGCGCTGGTTCTCAGGAATGACATCGGTAACCAAAGCAGTTGCTCCGGTCGGCGTGAAACCGGCGCTGAACCCATGCAGGAAGCGTAACATGAAAAAACTCAGAACGGTTCCGGAAATCGAATAACTCAATCCGGCGATCACACCGACAAGAATCCCGAAATACATGACTGGTTTTCGACCGATGGTATCGGCTAATTTTCCGGAGAAGGGACGGGAGATCAGTGCCGAAAAGGAAAAAAGCAGGATGATGAAGCCTTTGTAATCGGCGCCACCAAGTCGCGTCAGGAACTCATTTAACTCGGGAATGATGAGGTTGAAACTGATCATGAAACAGAGCAGAGCCCAGCACATGATCCAGAAATTCCGCGAGTAATTTAAATTCATTGTACAAAAATACTTCTTCTTTCGTCTAAGCCCTGTAAAAAGACATTTATGAGAAGGATTATTTCAATGATAGGTGTAGGAGCGCTGATTTTCAGTTGTAGTGCGGATCTTTCCGCAAGTACAGCGTCGGTGAGTGAAGAAACAGACTTCGGGATTGATGACTCGTTGAAAGTGGTGAAGTCGGATACGGAATGGAGAAAGCAACTGACGGATGAACAGTATTATGTGACGCGGGAGGCTGGCACCGAGCGGGCATTTACCGGGAAGTACTGGGACAATCACAAAGACGGTGATTACCATTGTGTATGTTGCGGTTACCTGCTTTTTTCCAGTGATACCAAGTTTGATTCGGGAACCGGTTGGCCGAGTTTTTACGCGCCTGCAGTAGATGAAAATGTGGGAGCACAATTGGATCGTTCGCACGGAATGCTGCGATCGGAGGTTGTTTGCACGCATTGCGATGCGCACCTGGGGCATGTGTTCGATGACGGACCGAAACCAACAGGATTACGCTACTGTATCAACTCGGCATCATTAAATTTTGTACCTGCGAAAAAGTGATCTGATTTCTTCGTTATTTTGCCTTCATGGAAAAACAAGCAACATTCGGGGCCGGCTGCTTTTGGTGCGTTGAGGCCTGTTTTATGGATGTGAACGGCGTACTTTCTGTATTGCCCGGATACTCCGGAGGAGATGCCTCTACCGCAGATTATAAAACGGTTTGCAGTGGCACAACCAAACATGCAGAAGTGGCGCATGTGGTCTACGATGATTCACTGGTGAGTTACGACGAATTGCTGGAAATTTTCTGGTTTGTTCATGACCCAACCCAGTTGAATCGGCAGGGAAATGACATCGGGACGCAATATCGTTCGGTGATCTTTTACCATGATGCGGAGCAGCAGGAGAAGGCGGAAAAGTACAAGCAGCGACTGAATGATGATGGTGTATGGGAAAAACCGGTTGTTACGCAGATTGTCCCTTTTGAAGCCTTTTATCCGGCGGAGGATTACCACAAGAATTATCTTGAACTGAATCCGGAGAATCCATATTGCCAATCGGTGGTAAGACCCAAAGTAGAAAAATTCAGGGCGGCATTTGCCAACCGTTTGAAATAAAAAAGTCCGCTGATGTAGCGGACTTTTTCGTCAAGTATATTGCACCTTACTCTTCGCTGTGGTGCATGTCTTTTTTTGCAGCTTTCAATTGTTCAAATTGCTCGGCAGTCAGGATCGACTTCAATACATTCATCTGATCCATTCGGTTTCCTTTCACGAATTCTTTCTTCTGCTCAGGTGACAACTCCGAATTGTTTCGAACTGCTTCGATCTTCATTTCAACCCCTTCGTTTAATTGGCTTACACGCGCCAACTGGTCATCGCTCAGGTTCAACAGTTCGTTCATTTTCGCAGTGTGCTTTGCCGCACGCTCTTCCGGAGTCATGTTTTTGTGCTCCTGATGCTCTGCCATTTTCTTCTCGCGCATTTCTTCCACTTTGGCTAATTGCTCAGCGGTAAGAATAGCTTCGAGATCATTGTGATGCGCTTCTTTTATTTCTTTGATTTTTGCTTTTCGGGCTTCTCCCTCCAAAGCTTCATCTTTCTTTGCAGCATCCAGTTGTTCCATAAACCGGAGGTTTGCCTGCAGTACTTCAGCCGTTTTTGCCTCGTCCAACTCAAGCCCTTCACTCATCTTCTGAGTCATCATTTCTGCACGTTCCTGTGGAGACTTTGCTTTCTTTTCTTCCTGTCCGAAAGAAACA
>JBNKYR010000299.1:0-4332 GCA_050300995.1 Crocinitomicaceae bacterium
ATATTCACATTGCCGAACAACTGAAAGAGATTGAAGATTGCAAGGCATATCTTGGTCAGCGCCCGGTTGAATGGCTGCTTGATCATGTTGATCTGAGTGACCGTTATCATTTGGTTCATGCTACGCACCTCACTGAGGCTGAAACCGCCGGAATTGCGGAAAGTGGTGCCAATGTTGTGCTTTGTCCAACGACAGAGGGGAATCTCGGAGACGGTTTATTTCCACTACGAAATTACCAGGAACATAACGGAAAATGGAGCATCGGGACCGATAGCCATATTGGTATTCAACCGTTGGAAGAATTGCGCGTGCTGGATTACGGACAGCGATTGATCAGTCACCAGCGAAACACCTTTGCCGGTGATCATGGCGATAGCGGGCGCTTTGCAATCGAAACAGCACTGCTGGCCGGAAGAAAAGCAATGAACAACTTCTGTGAAGGTTATTTTGAAATCGGTCAACCACTGAATGCCAGCGTGATCGATGCCAATTCTCCCCTGATCAGCAGTACGTCGCTGAAACATCTCTCATCAACGATACTTTATACCTGCGATGCCAGCCATCAGTGGGGAACGATCGTAGACGGCATGATCCGCTCGAGGGGGCCGCTGCATCTGAAGCATGAGGAAGTTACCGCACGTTTCAGAAAAGTAATGGGTGAACTGGGAAGTCGTTAATTTCCGTCAGCAGTGACGCTGTCATTCATGAAATTTTCCCACTCTTCGTCGGTATAACCGCCTTCCTCGAAAAAAACCGTATCAATTTCCGGTTCGATGTCGCATCCGTAGAATACAATGTATTCATCGAATTCATCTCCTTCGAAGATGATAGAAACCTTTCCGTAATTGCAAATCTTCGGCATGCTGTCCTGAAGCGCCTGATAGACATTTTGTGCAGTAAGCAGGTGGTCCGTTGACCATGATTTTGAAAGCGTCAGCGTCATGATCGAATTTCCTGCATCGTAGGACTTATCGACCGAAACGAATTTGCACTCGCAATGTTCCTTCGCGATCTTTCTGATCTTGTTCACCGTTTTCATTTCGTTAACCATAGCCTTACACGCTACCAGCGTAAGTAACAGCGTCAGAGCAAGCAATATTCTTTTCATTGAATGAGTTTTTTTATTTTCACATTGAATCCGGCTTGAAATTAGCGCATTATGAAAACTATTTCAACTTCAGTGTCCCTTCTTTTTTTGTTTTTCTTCCTGGCTAGCTCCTGCGGAGAAAATCCCGAAGGCACAGAACAGGAAACAATACTCCCGGAGGAAAGTGTCAACACGACCGTTGCTGAAGAGCGGGAGACAGCGCCGGATGAAGATGAAACCGAACACATATGGGCACTTTATTCGGGCAAGCTTGGCGACTATGACCAACACATGATCATGGAGCTGGTCATCACGGGAACAGAGGTCAGCGGAAGCTATTTCTATACCAAACACCAAAAATCGCTATCGTTGAATGGCACCTACGATCCATCCACATCCAAAGTGAAAGTTACGGAGAGCTACAAAGGAAAAAATACGGGCTATATTGAATTCGACCTGATGAATGGTGAATTGAGTGGTCACTGGATGAAAAAAGCGGGGGCCACCGAAACCCAGCCCTTCAAAGCGAAACTTACAGGACTCGATGAAGCCGATTTCAATCCTGTTCACTCCACCTACGAAAATCCACACCAAATCAGCATGTACAACGGTGATTCCGACGAGATCGAAGAAGTCAAAGATGTATTAAAGATCAGCAGGATCGGAGGAAAGTATTTCTCCTTTTACTATAGCGTGATCGGTTCAAACGCGCACCTCGGAAATATTGAAGGACTGGCAGAGATCGACGAGAACGGTACCGGTATTTTCAGGGATGAATACGATTGCGTGCTGGAATTTATTCTCTCGGAAAAAAACGTGGAAATCAGCGAAACAGGAGATTGCCAGCCCTATCGCGGCTACCGGGCCTATTTTGGCGGCACACTGAAAAAAGTGAAGTAATCTAGTCCTTTCCCAGACGTTTAAAACGATAGCTGTACCCCACACCAAGCACAAAATCCGTCTTCGGACTCTCTGTGAAAGACTGAATCATGTAAAAGAGCTTTAGCTGCTGTCGTTTGTTCAATTGATAGTTTAATCCCAGTTTCACACGGAATTTATTCATCCTTCCCCGCGACTGCACTTCAGAAAACGAATAGCTCAACTGATCGTTGAAATGGTAAAACAACTCGCCCGACAATTCCGGTTCAAGCTTAATTCCGGGAATGTTGTATTTGAATTCCAGTTGCATTCTCAGATAATCGTTGTTTCGGTCTCCATTCGTAGTTTCATGTGTCCCGCGCAAACGGAATGAAGCATCCAGACGCGTATTTTCAGCAAACAATTCCACCAGCTTTTTTGCTTCCAGATCCAGGGTTACCCGATGAAAATTATCCGGACCGAACATACCTCCACCCTTCGGCTCATTGCTCCATCGGTAATCAATGCCCAAACCAAAATGCTTGTGCAGATCATATTTGATGTAGGGTGAGAAAAACGAATTGTCGATCGCTGTCACATTGTTTTTGAAGCGCATCTGAACTTCCAGACCGGCATCCAGCTTTTTCGTAAGCGGCACACGAACGTCAACCCCGGACCAAAGTCCGAAGTCCTGCTCTTTCTGAGCGATCGCATCATGCGACATCCACAGAAATCCGACCAGCAAACAAACAACGTGAAAGAACCTCATAATTGAATGATGAACATTGGTGCCGCCTGCACCACTTCCTTCTTGTTTTCAATCGTTGCTGTTACCTCCACCTGCTTCAACATAGCATTCGGATTGAGTGTGTCAGCTGTGAACGTGTAAATGCGATAATCACCACGATTCAGACCTGTGAACTGATAATTTCCATTCGCATCCGTACGCACGCTTTCACTATAAAAATCATCCGTTCCATAGATCAGGTAAACCCGTTCATCCACAATCGGACCTTCTACATAACCGGAGCTACCAGCAACTGCATCCTTACCCTGATTGGAAATATCCACGAGAACATTGGAAGTCAGTTCATCGGCATCAGGCACTTCTCCTGTTGCGGTATTGGTTAAGGTGATAATATCATTGTTCACAGAAACCGTAAAATCGGCTCCGGCAATCGTTTGAATAGCTGTTGCCGTATTAGACGCTACGGTGGTATTGGATTCCGTGAAATCGTACACGACCTGAATCGCCGTACGTCCGGAAAGTCCGGGATCCGGAGCTACTCCATTGTTCCATTTAAACCAGACATAATAGTTGGTCCCACCCGGTGTATTGAGCAGCAAATAATCTCCGTCATCAATATCGGCACCGTCCGGAATGAAGATGTTCGTTACTTCCGCTTCGGCACTACTTCCATTCGACCCGGAATACACACGACCGGTTACATTTCCCGAAATAGAAGAAGTTCCACCTGAACCCGCATCTTTCTTACAGGCACTGAATAGTACAACGGCCAAAGCAAGTACCGTAGTTTTCCAATAGATTTTTCCTTTCATCGTCCTTTTTTGTTCTTCAATGATCATTTGATGAGCAGTTTTCCAGTCATCACGTGTCCACCATCGGTGACACGTACGTAGTACATTCCGGATTCCGGTGCTCCCAAATCGAGATCACAGGCCAAACCTGATACTCCGTCGATACTGTAAACTGTCTTTCCATCAATATTGATAAGTTCAATACGTGCATCCGAAACGCCGGTCCCAAACAACACATGAACTTCTGACACGGCTGGATTCGGGTAGATCGACACACTGTTTTGCTCACTTTCTTCAATTCCCAAATCTGTACATGAACCGAACATGTTCGCGTCCATCCATGTAAGACGCGCAGTCAACCAATCCTTCAAATAAGCGATCTCCTCCTGATAAGTGCTCCCGATATAGTTATTCGGCCAGACATACGATCCGAGAACAGGCCAACGCTGAAAATTGCGCTGCTGTGATTCGTCGAGGTAGGAAGCCAAACTATCGATACGCTGCATCAGTGAATCCGTATGCCAGGCTCCCATGCGCATTTCCTGCCAGCGACAATTCAATGCATGCGTATAGGTCGGATCCTGCGTCAATTTAGACCACCAAAACGGATTCTGCCAGTTATCACCACTGCAAACCTGGTAAAATGCCAATTCCCATCCACTGGTATTTCCGCCACTACAATAGTTGGCATTGCCAAAGCCGAGGTTAAAATCCCAAAGCGGTCCGGCATGAATGAGTCCGCCCTCGCTTGTTCTTACTTTGTGTAAATAGCTACTGATCCGGTAGCCGTCCACATTCCGGGAAAGCTCATTGACGAGGAAGAAATCAATAAATGAATTGAGATCAAT
>JBNKYR010000300.1:0-4318 GCA_050300995.1 Crocinitomicaceae bacterium
TTTTAATGCAAAACTGGAAATCTACAAAAGCCGAATCCCAACTTTGAACTTCATAGTAAGCCAAGCCACGTTCGTAAGCAACTTCATAAAATCTTACATCAAATGCGCCAATATTTCCGTTCGCGTCAGTAACAACTATTTCGGGCATTGGGTTGCCATTTATGTCATTTAGAATTTCCGAATAAAATACTATTGCTTTTCGGTAATCATTCTGTCTTTTATAATTATTACCAATATTGAAAAGTGCAAGTTGGTTTAAAGGATCTTTTTCGAGAACAGTTTTATAACTCTGAATAGCTTTTTCGTAATCATCTAGAGCTGCATAGTCAGCACCAAGGTTGATGTATGCACCTAGTAAATTGGGGTCTTTCTGAACGGCTTTTTTCAAAACAGATATGGCTTCTTCATACTTTCCTTGATTTTCCAGTTTCTCCGCTTCCAGTAATAAATCTTCGGCAGTCGGATCACTGGCGCATGCTGACATAAGAAGTAGGCAAACGAATAGATTATATAAAACTCTGCTTTTCATTACACATAACTTACTTATACACACAACCAATATAGCGTTTTGTTGTGTGTTACTGGAGTATTTGACACGCTATACACACCTGCACGCTCATATATATCTTTGCGTTTGAGGTTCAATGGTACTACCGGCGTTGAAATTTTTGAGGTGTATCCGAACCGCATCAGCGGCGAGATCAGGAAGCAATTTTTCAGCTCTTTCGAGACATGCGATCAGGTGTAGTGGGCTACCATTCTGTTCACCTTTCCTTCGTCATTGAAATACATCACCTCGATGGCTTTCTTGTTCATGACGGACAGGTAATAGAGTGCCACGGAATCAACGCCTTCTGCAACATCAATCAGTTCAAAATGCAGATCAGGAATTTTTTCAAGCGCTCTTTTCCAGTACTCAGCAACGGCAGGTTTACCTTTCAGTGTTCCGCTGTCAATTCCCCCGGCCAGTTTGATCATGGGAGTAGTAATTTCAATGTCTTCCGAATAATGACTTAAAATACGATCGAGATCGTGTGAGTTCCAGGCCTCAATCCATTGCTTTGCGAATGATTGTGTTTCCATTGTGTGTTAATTAAATGAGCTTCCATTAAAAAGGCCATCCTTCCGGACGGCCTTCAATTATTGGGTTTTTGAATCTTCGAATTGTTGAATTACATGTTCTCGATCACCATGGCGGAAGCACCACCACCACCGTTGCAGATGCCGGCACCACCGTATTTACCACCGTTTTGTTTCAACACGTTGATCAAGGTTACAATGATACGTGATCCACTGTTTCCGAGTGGGTGTCCGAGTGAAACCGCTCCACCGTTCACGTCCACTTTCGCCGGATCAAGTCCGAGCATGCGGGTGTTCACGATGCCTACTACGGAGAAGGCCTGGTTCAATTCCCAGTAATCGATGTCGGAAACCTGAAGATTTGCACGTTTCAACGCTACCGGAACTGCTTTGGAAGGAGCAGTGGTAAACCACTCCGGATCGTGAGCAGCATCTCCGTATCCAACGATCTTCGCGATTGGCTTCACACCGAGTTCTTCTGCTTTTTCCCTGCTCATCAGAACAAGCGCGGAAGCTCCGTCGTTCAGCGTAGAAGCGTTCGCAGCCGTTACAGTTCCTTCTTTCGTGAACACGGCGCGCAATTGTGGAATCTTATCGAGTTTCACCGCAGTGAATTCTTCGTCACGATCTACAACGATCGGCTCACCGCGTCGCTGTGGAACTTCTACCGGAACGATCTCATCGTTAAATTTACCGGCTTCCCATGCAGCAGCGGAGCGCTTGTACGACTCAATCGCAAATGCATCCTGCTCTTCACGGGTAATGTTATGCTCGGTAGCACATTTGTCGGCACAAACGCCCATGTGTACCTGGTTGTATACGTCGGTAAGACCATCCTTTACCATGCCGTCCACCATTGTAACATCACCGAGTTTTGTTCCGTTACGCATGCTTACGTAGTGCGGTACCATACTCATGTTTTCCATACCACCTGCCACAACGATGTCGTTATCGCCGCAAAGAATGGACTGTGTAGCGAGGCTGATCGCTTTCATGCCCGAAGCACAAACTTTGTTGACAGTGGTGCAGGGAACATCGTTGTTGATACCGGCAAACAATGCAGCCTGACGTGCAGGAGCCTGTCCGAGGTTGGCTTGTAAAACGTTGCCCATGAACACTTCGTTTACCTGGTTCGGATCGATGCCGGCTTTTTGCAGGGCACCTTTGATTGCAGCTGCACCCAGCTGAGGAGCTGGAACAGTAGAGAGGGAGCCGCCAAAACTTCCGATGGGCGTCCGAACGGCTGAAACGATATATACTTCTTTGTTCATGTGTGTTGATTTTTAGCGTCACGAATTTAGCAATTAATTCAGAATTTTCCCGGTCGGAACAGTGGGGTATTTTCCATTTCATTTAAACGCTCTTAGTTCACTGGAGATCATTATTTTTGCGCCTGAATTGAATGTTGTGAAAATGAAACATCTACCTTTTATCCTTCTGTTTTTAGGCCTTGGAACGGCTTATGCGCAGGATGCAGCTACCGATGCACCTGCTGACACCCTTGTAAAACCCTGGAAATTACGTTGCACGTTCGGGCTGAACGGAACACAATCTTCGTTTGTGAACTGGAGTGCCGGTGGACGCAACAACATTTCGTTGCTGGGCTCTATCGAAGCGGGCGCGCATTACGAAAAAGATAAGTGGAAGTGGGACAACGATCTGGGAATTGCACTGGGCGGTTTGCAGTACATCGACAAAGGAAATACAGAGGGTCTGCAGAAAACGGATGATAAGATCGACCTGGCAAGCAGTATCGGACGGAAATTGAAGGATCACTGGTATCTTTCGCTGACCTCGGGGTTCCGGACGCAATTCCTGGATGGTTTTGTGTATCCGGATGATTCAACACGGGTTTCCACGTTCATGGCACCGGGTTACCTGAATCTTGCCCTTGGTATCGATTATTCGCCAAACGATGATTTCACGGTGTTCCTGTCGCCAATCTCCAGTAAGATGACCTTTGTGCGTGATCAGACGCTGGCGAATTCAGGGGCCTACGGGGTAGATGCTGCAGTATACGATGTGACTACCGGTGATCTGCTCGAACCGGGAAAAATGTTCCGTCACGAACTTGGTGCCTATTTCAAAATGAAATACAATGCCACGCTTGCCAAAAACATTGAAATGAAATCCAAACTGGAACTCTTCTCGAATTACCTGCACAATCCGCAGAATATTGATGTGAACGCCGAGGTGATCTTCAATTTCAAGGTGAACAGCTGGTTCTCGGCATCATTGAACTGGAACCTGATCTACGACGACGATATTGATGTGCGGGATGCAAAAGGAAATGTAGGTCCGCGAACACAGTTCAAATCTGTGCTCGGTTTGGGCGTATCATACACCCTCAAAAATCACAAAGAGGATTAAGCGTTTTCGGTTGCAGGAATCCGGATGGTGATGCGGGTTCCATGACTGGTGTCGGTGTGTAGTTCGGCCTTCAGTTTTTTAACGAGGGTGCGAACGAGTGACATGCCGAAGGATTTGCTTTCGTCCGTGTTTTCAGGAATTCCCGGCCCGTCGTCGGCTACCTGAAGTTCCACCATATTGCCGTTGCGGAGAATGCTGACTTCCAGTTTTCCTGATGCACGATCGTGATAGGCATGTTTGAGCGCGTTCGTGATCAATTCGTTGAGGATAAGTCCCATGGGGATGGCTTCATTGATGCCAATATCAAGATCGTCGACATTCACGTGCAGTTCTACCGGTGTTTCACCGGTGGAGTAGGAGTCGAAAAGGGTTTCGCAAAGATCGGCCACGTATTCGTTGAAGTCGATTTGGGAAAGATCGTCGTTGGAGTACAGTTTCTGGTGGATCAGCGCCATTGCGTTGACCTTGTCCCGAATCTCCAGCAGGTCTTCTTTGGAGCCTACGTCGCTGACACGCCTGGATTCACTGCGTAGCATACTGGAAACGATCTGAAGATTGTTCTTGACCCGGTGATGGATTTCCCGCAACAGGACTTCCTTTTCGGCATTTTTCCGTTCGATCTCTTCTTTTTGTTCGGCCAGTAACGTATTGGCTTTTTTCTTGGTGCGGTAGTTTCGGTAAAGCGAGAGGGAGATGAGCAACATCAGCACTGCACCAATCACTGATGCCGTGGTAATGATCCGGCTGGATTTCAGGGCTTGTTCCTGTTCGATTTCTTTCCGCTGGCGAGCCAGTTCAAAAGCGCTTCGCTCCTGTTCGAAGGCGTATTGCATGGCTTTTTGCGTGATGTCGCGCGTATTCTCGTCGT
>JBNKYR010000301.1:0-4290 GCA_050300995.1 Crocinitomicaceae bacterium
AATTCTCACGACACATGTGCAGCGGATCATCTTTATTCGTTTGGGGTGGTTAAACATGCGCTTACCGGTGTTGATTCCCCGTTTGATTCTCTCGTCGATGATCTGTTCGATCTTTATTGCCTTTGTGGATATTGTGACGGACCGGATGTCTAATGTGAATGGGATCGGGGATCGTCCGTTTTCAGTGTCTGAGGTGATCGTGAATATTTTTGCGGTCCTGCTGTTGGTGCTTTTCTGGAATGCGATCTACTTTACCTTTCACTTTTTTCAGCAGTCACGCCGACAGGAGATTTCCAATCTCGAGTTGAAAGCAAGTAACCGGGAAAGTGAGTTGAAGAACCTTCGTTCGCAACTGAATCCACATTTCCTGTTCAATTCCTTGAATAGCATTCGGGCACTGGTAGATGTTGATCCGGCCAAGGCAAAGATGTCGATCACTACGCTTTCGAATTTGCTGCGACAGTCGCTTTTACTTGGGAAAGAGAACATCGTGAGTCTGGAGCGAGAACTGGAATTGGCGCACAACTACCTTGAACTGGAAAAGATTCGCTTCGAGGAACGTCTCCGCGTGGAATGGCAGTTGACACCAGGCCTGGAGCATTACGAAATCCCTCCGTTTAGTCTGCAGATGATGGTGGAAAATGCCATCAAGCATGGGATTTCCAATCTGAAAGATGGTGGAACCGTGGAAGTGGCTGCATTTGAAACGGATGAGGATGTTGTTGTTCGTGTGAGCAATTCAGGAACGCTACAGGGGATCACTGATCTTGGGGTGGGGGTTCAAAATATTAAACAACGGTTGGCGCTGCAGTACGAAGGGAAGGCGGAATTTTCGCTTGAAGAGAAGGATGGCACCGTGATCGCAACCATGAAATTCAGAAAATGAAACACTACCGAACTATTATTATCGACGATGAGCGTCTGGCGCGTGAAGAATTGAAACGCGTATTGGCTGAATACAATGAAATTGAGGTGATTGATGAGGCGCAGAACGGTGACGAGGGGATTGAGAAGATCGTGAAACACGAACCGGATCTGATTTTCCTCGATGTATCCATGCCTGGTATGACGGGATTCGATATGTTGAAAAAACTGGATCAGATCCCGCACGTGATCTTTGTGACAGCATACGACGAATATGCGATCAAGGCGTTTGAAGTCAATGCTTTGGATTACCTGTTGAAACCGATCGATGGCAACCGCCTGAATGAAGCGATGGATAAATTGCGGCAGAAGGAAGAGCAGGATTTTGAATCGTCGCTGGATAATAAACTGGATCGCAAAGATCGTCGTCTCACCGTAACGGATCGCGTGTTCATCAAAGACGGGGAGAAGTGCTACTTTGTTCAGTTGTCGGATGTTCGCATGCTTGAATCCGACGGGAACTATGTAAAAGTGTATTTCAATACCAGTCGTCCGCTGATCCTGCGTTCACTGAACAGCTTCGAGGATAAATTGGATCCCGAGCATTTTTTTCGAGCGAACCGCAAATTCATCATCAACCTGAATTGGGTGGAGAAGGTGGATAACTGGTTCAACGGTGGGTTGCAGGTGGAACTGCGCAGTGGGGATAAAGTGGAGATTTCCCGTCGTCAGGCGATCCGCTTTAAAGAAATGCTCAGCTTTTAATCAGCAATGTAGGTGATGGCGTCGTCGTCGAGGCGTACCAAACGTTGTTTATAGAGTGCCCCCACGGCTTGCTTGAACGTTTTCTTGCTCATGCCAACTGCCTCACGAATTTCATCCGGATGACTTTTGTCGGTGATGTTCAGTTTTCCTCGCTTTTTCAGAATATTCAGGAGTTTATCAGCTGAAGTAGAAACCTTTCCGTAGCCCTGAACTTCAAGACGAACATCGAGCTTTCCGTCCTCGCGCACATTTGTTACATAACCGAGTGTGCGCTCTCCGCGACTTAAAGGACGGGTAACATCGCTGTTAAAGATCAGTCCCGAATAGCGATCGTTGACAATTACTTTCACACCAAGTTCTGTGGTATCACAGATCAACAGGCTTACAGGTTGGTCCGGCTGAAATTCTTCGGTGCATTTCTCGAGGTGTTTGTTTGAGCGGGTGGAGCCGTACACACGATCTGTTTGCTCATCCAGCAGCAAATACGTGAGGTACCAGTTGCCGGCTTCGAGCTTCCGGTGCTGTTCCTTGAACGGGATCATCAGTTCTTTTTCCAGTCCCCAATCGGCAAATGCGCCGTAAAAGTCCACCGTGTTAACCTTTAGATAGGCAAAGGTGTTGAGTTGGATCTTTGGCATTTCAGTGGTTGCTACTGCGCGGTCTTCCGAATCGCGGTACACGAAAACACTGATAACGTCGTCGATGTCCATTTCCTCAGTCAGGTACTTGTTTGGAAGAAGTACGTCATTGCCTTGTTCGTCGCCCAGATAGGCTCCGACGGAAGTAAATCTGAGCAGGGTCAGATCGTTGAATTGTCCGATGTTCATTCTAGAAATAGAGGGCGGATGCCAGCTTGGAGTTAATGATCAGCACAGGTAATCCCGGCTTGTTAGTGATCAGGTTCTGCGCAAAATGATCGAATTGCGGCAACAAGCTCTCCGAATGGTAAGCAATGGCCAGCATTTCGATGCTATTGGCTTCCGAATATTGAATAATGCGCTTGGCATAGCTTCCGCGCTTGAGATAATCTACTGTTGTTTTCAGGCCGCGTTCCTCGTAGGTTTTGGTGACAATTCCAATACGGTTGAGAATCCGGGTCTTCAGAATCTGGTCATTTTGTTTTTCGGCCAGTACGTGCATTTTTGCACCGAAGATATTGGCCATATCGCCTGCAATTGTCACGATCTGTAAACTTTCTTTGGTCAGGTCGATCGGAACGGCAATGTCTGTGATCTCTTTCAGCTGTGTTTGCTTCTGAATGATGAGAAACGGACAGTCAGCACTGGTAATAACTTTCATCGCATTGCTGCCTGCCAACCACTGAAATCCGCTGACACCATGTGTTCCCATGATGATCAACTGCGCCTTTTCCTCTGCCGCAATTCGTGCAATATCCGTGAAGATGCTTCCGATTTTCACGGAAGTGGTGATCTCACTTCCGATAGGGGGCGTCCATTTTTTCGCAACTTCCTCCAACTGACCGACTTTCGCCATGCCTTTGGCTTTGTCTTCAGCGAGGTGCATGATCCGAATTTCCGTATGAACATGCCTGGCAACATGCAAAGCATATTCAACAGCCCTTTCCGCAACAGGCGTGAAGTCAAATGGGACAATATACAGGTTCTTGCTCATGGTACAGGTTTGTACTAAAGATATGAAAAATGACCACCTTCCCTAAAAAAAACAAGTCGAATCACGAACAGTCTCAGGTTAATAACCCGAATCCAATCGTATCATCTGGTTAATTTCCGGCCTTCTTACGTTTTCGTTTGTTCTTCTTGACATCGTCGTAAAACGAAATGTTGGAAGGATCCCGTTTGTCGCGCTTGTCAACCTTAGGTTCTTTGGACTTTTCCTCTTCCTTCTTTAGTTCATCAGCTGTTTCAGGCGTAACAGCAACGTGCTCGCTACCACCGGCAGGAGCGCCTGGATCTTCGGGGTTGATCCATTCAGTTTTTATCAGTTTCTTTTCGACCTTTCCGGTCTTTTCGTTCTTGACGTATACGTATTGTTTGTTGGGGTCGTGTTCGGGATTTGTTCCGATCACATCCTCGTGCAGTACCCATTTAGATCCTTCCAGTACAAAAGCGTCATACGACATATCGGGAACATAGAAGGATTTAAAGTTCCTCATGGAAGGAGATTCCGGTGAAAGGTGATCGAGCATGATGCGATTCCGGTTCTCTTCATAGAGCAGGGTCATGGAAGCCTTCTTCGAGTGCTCATAGATCATGCGCTTGTGGGTTTCTTTCCCTACTTTGAAGATCGGACTGCCAAGTTTTACTGTTTTTCCCGTGAAGTAGATCACATCAATGATCCGGATCTGGCTCATAGAGGTGAAATAGTCCCAACCAAGTACGGTATAGAGTGTTTTACTTCCTTTTTTAACAGGGATGATCTTATAATACAATGCGTCATACCATTCGTCTGATGAAATGATCTCGGTGGGCTGCATCGGCATGTCAAAAGAAATGTCCTTAAGTTCGGTTGCGTAATAATCGTCGCGGCGTTCATCGACGTGGAGAACAAAACAGTAATATTTATGGCTTAAGTCTTCCTGCTCCACGTTCCAGTTCACGATCCGCATTTTTCCATCCGGGCTGTCGATGAATCCGACGGTGGTCAGGCTGGAAAAAGGGTAGTCGAGGGCCTTAGGATCCT
>JBNKYR010000302.1:0-4227 GCA_050300995.1 Crocinitomicaceae bacterium
GGAGAGTATCCCGATAGCTATCCGAACGAATGGCAATTGTTCAAACCACTCCAGAAAGAAATGAAAGAGCTTTTTTTATGATATTCGGGTACTGACTGCTGTATTCTTTGTAAGGTATCTTCTTTGATACCGACCAATTCCAGTAATTTTTGGAGTGTATTCCCCCAATACCAGTGAGCCAATTTGCTGGTTTTTGGGACGAAGAACCTTTTATTTTTAAGAGTAGATCAATATCTTCATACCATGCTAAAGACTGAAAAAGTACCTAGCTGCAGTTCGTTTGAGCTTGCAGAGCTTCAACGCTATTTCGAAAATTCATGGCAACTGAATGAGCTGTTGTTTAGTGCGTTGAAAGATGATGATACATTTTATCTTTCTCCCGATCCATTGAGGAACCCACTCATTTTCTACCACGGACATACGGCTGCCTTTTACATCAATAAGTTAAAAATGGCCGGTTTGATCCCCAATGGCATTAACGAAACTTACGAGGAGATCTTTGCCAAAGGAGTGGATCCCGCTACTGTTGGAGATCTGGATGTACGCGATCAGTGGCCAACTGTGGAAGAGGTCAACCGTTATCGGGAAAGGGTTTTTGAAGTGGTCACTGATGTGATCAATAGGATCGACGAAGACGAAATAATCGACCGGGAAAGTCCGTTTTGGGCATTGCTCATGGGAATCGAACACGATCGGATTCACTTCGAAACGTCTTCCGTGTTGATCAGGCAATTGGATGTAAACCTTGTTGAAAGACCCGTCGGTTGGAAGTATGCACCGACATTCGGACTGCCTGAGGAAAATGAATGGGTTTATGTTCCCCAGGGTTCCATACGTTTGGGAAAGGGAGTAGCGTCAAAACATTTTGGTTGGGATAACGAGTACGGAACACGCATCGAAGCGGTGCCGGCCTTTTGGGTGACCAGAAATCTCGTGACCAATTTCGATTACCTGGAGTTTGTCAATAAGGGATATAGCGACCCTCAATATTGGACAGTTGAAGGGCAGGAGTGGAAGGAACGATCCGGTGCCACACATCCACATTTTTGGGTGAAGGATGGAGAAACTTACCGTTATCGGGCCATGTTTGATGTATTGGACATGCCGCTCGACTGGCCTGTTGAAGTGAATGCGCTTGAGGCCGAGGCATATTGCAAATGGAAAGGAGGTGGTGTTCGTCTGTTGTCAGAACCGGAGTTTAACGTAGTAGCAAATATGAATGAACGACCGGATCCGGCTCTGGAAGACTGGGCAAATCTGAATGTAAAATTCGGATCTCCCAGCCCCGTAGCTCATCTGGATGATCCACATTCGGAAGTAAACGACCTTTACGGGAATGTATGGGACTGGCTGCGAAACGACTTTGAACCGCTCCCTGGTTTTCAGCCGCATCCATACTATACTGACTTTTCTGAACCCTATTTTGACAGTGATCATGCCATGTTGCTCGGTGGGGCATGGGCTACTACCGGAACAGGTGCTTCGAAGTATTATCGTTTGTGGTTCCGGCGGTTTTTCTTTCAACATGCCGGGTTCCGATTGTCTAAACCTGCGGAGTCGTGAGCGGCCATGAGCGGGAGGGAAGTGCCCAGCATGAGCTCATCGTTCGGGAGGCGAGGACTCGTGGGATTGACCTCGTTGAAGTTGAAATGGATGATGGTTTAAGAGGAGCGCTACTGACGCTGGGCGATATTGAGGAGTTGGTTGTTCAGGGAATTCCCCGGAGATGGATCAATGAGAAAGCGGTGCGCTACTGCGATCATAAACAACTGACAAAGGAGTTGTTCTCGGAAGTAAATATTCCGTTTCCGTTCAGCATCCGCTTTGAGCGTGTGGAAGATCTCAATCCTGAAATTTTTGATGGAAACAGAACATTCATCTGTAAACCGGAAGTGGGAACGAATGGGAAAGGAGTGACATTCGATGTCCAATCAATGGATGATGTCCGCGCATACTACAATACAATTGGAGCCGGAAAGGTTTCTTTACTTGAAGAATTCGTGGAGGGACATGATCTTAGGGTGCAGGTCATAGGTAGGCGTAGTGTTGCAGCGTGCGTGCGAAAGCCGGCCTTTGTGGTCGGGAACGGCATTGATACACTTGAAAATCTGATTGCCATGCGGCAGGAAGAAATCAATCGGCAAAATCCATCAAATCAATTGATCGTTGATGAGCAGACGATGGACCTGATATCCGCTGCGGGATTCACGCGTTCTTCTGTAATTCCAAAAGATGTTTCTGTTCAACTGAAACGAATTGCCAATATCGGTCAGGGAGGAATTGCCGAAGATTGTACGGATCGTATCGACCCGCGACTGCAGGATTGGGTCACTGCACTTTCCGAAGCCTTGCAAACACCCTACTTTGCTGTGGACATCATTACGAACGATATTTCGGATCTTACAGCATATACGGCACTGGAATTAAATCTTCAGGCCGAATGGATGCATCATACTTTCTCACAAGGAAGGACGCATGATCTGGCAAAGCTAGTGGTGGACGAATTGTTCGGAAAGGCTCCCCGTTGAAAAAGGTCATTCATTTAGCTTCCAGGAATATTCTTTGTAGCTGATCTGTGTGTTTTTGGAAGGTGAGGCGTCACTGTACCGTTCAATGAAAGCAACGACTCCTCCACTCCCGGAAAAATCACTTTTGTACCAATCGAATATTTTTGAAATAACGATGTGCTTCGGATCGGAAAGGTCGTTGCGGTTAGGATCGTTCAGAAAGCGACCGGTTTGTTTGCTGAGTTGAAAATCAAGGTATTTTGCCTGGAATGCCTTGTTATAAAGCATTGGGCATGATTTGCTTGCACAATTCAGCGCAAAGTGAACGCGCGGTTCTTGAAATTGTTTCCGTATGATCGTGTTTTCAATTTCGTTCAATGTATACTTTTTCTCCCCGATCCGGACGATCTTTTGGTCCCACGGATGTCCGATATCCTGTATGGATGCCAACGGGTAATGATCGATCACGAGCCGAATGGTAAAAGCATTGTATACGTTGATCCAATACGCCAGTTTTTCGTTGCTGCTCCAGGTATCTGTCGGTGGATTTTCAGAGAAGGTTTCCAGAATCCGGTCCAGTGCGGCACGGTCCTTCAGAATCCCCTTGTAATTGACCTTTCCCGTTGAACTCACATATTTCTGAAGGAAGGCCGTGTATTCCGGATAGCTATGGTCAATAGCGGCAAACGAGGCTCCTTTGGCCTGGAACAGAAAGAAAAGAAGTACGATGAAAATGGGTTTCATGCCTGTCTGACGGTTCAGGTGATTCAAACTTACGATTTATTTAATCGCTTTGTAATTCGCAATCCACATTGGGTCGGTAACATCCTTCAGGAGCATCCAGAAGCTGGTGTCCAGAAAATATTCTCCGTCAACGTGCGCCACGCCATAGCGTTCAAACAAATATTGTTCCTGTCCGGGAGAAGGCTTATGATATTTATTGCTCCAACCTGGCTCCGGATTGTGCATGAAGGGATAGGTTGAGAATCGGATTTTCCAGAGTGAATCCATGGGGACGCATCCAACTCCGGGTTTCTGTGTAATGGAGTCTTTGATGATGGCGCAGTCAATACCGTGTTCTTTGAAAAAATCGACACGATTCGGATTGTAAATACTGGGCCAGTAACCGGATACAAATTTGACAAAGGTCTCCCTGTCAACTATCCGCTTTTGTGTGAGTACTCTTCCATTGTCGAGGAAGCAAACGAACGATGTTGTCTGTGAATTAGGGCCAATAGACACCTTTACGCCAAAAACAGGGCGCGCCCGTTGGACGAAGATCACTGAAGACGCCAACAGCCAGCAGAGAATAAATGAGATTCTCACCATGACATTATAAAGTACGAAAAATCAGGCAAAAAGATTCACAGTCTAGAGACGTCGAAAAACGAACCAAACGATGGCCGTTGCTAAAAGAGCATAGATTAAGGGAACAATCCAGTTGCCGGAGAGAAACAGTGATACAAGAAACCCGGGGAGCAGGAGGATGATAAGCAAATGAAACTTTCCCTGGTGCTGGCCCTTTTCCTTATCCAAAGCGATGAATTTTTCCAGGCACGATACAGGCGTCAAGGCGAATATCACCAAAGTACAGATCTTCGATGCTCTCCTGCAACTCGTCGAAATGATTCAGCCCGACAAACTTGCAGCGGGGAGTGCATTTCCGGAGGAACCGATCATAGTAACCTTTGCCATATCCTACGCGGTTGCCTTTGACATC
>JBNKYR010000303.1:0-4218 GCA_050300995.1 Crocinitomicaceae bacterium
AGGCCGGAGGTTTTAATTCCGACGTGTTTCCGGAAGATTACGATCTCACCTTCCGTCTTTACAAAAGCGGGATCAGAATCGTGGGCATGACAGAAGTCTTGCACTACTGGCGTGACCGTTCCGATCGCATTTCCCGAAACTGGGATTGCTACAAGGACAATCGCTATTATTCGCTAAAGGTGGAACGCTTTCTTGACATTGATCACGACCCGCAACGACCTTTGGTGATCTGGGGAGCCGGCCGCAATGGAAAGGACCTCGTGAAAACATTCATTGAAGCTGGCGTCACCCCAGCCTGGGTGTGTGATAACGAACGAAAAATCGGCAAGGACATTTATGACATCCGCATGCAGCATGTGAAAGACATTCCCGAATTTAACCAGCCTCAAATTCTTATAGCGGTGGCATCACCGGATGATCAGGCAATGATCCGGCAGGAACTCGAACAAATGGGAAAGCAACCGATAAGGGATTATTGGTTTTTTTCCTAATTCCCATTCATCACTACCTTCTCGTAATATCGATCGAGATCGTCCTGCCAGCGCATGACAGGCAAACGATAGCGCTTGTTTATTGATCCAAAGTAGGAATACCCCACGTAAAACGGAAACGGATCTCTCAACTGTTGAAACTGTGCATCGCGGATCACGAGGGCAGGCTTATTGTTCTTGGAGCCACCATAATATGTTTTTCCTTCCGGATTCTCCGGATCTCCGGTATCAGGTGTGGATGAACTCAGATACATGGTAGTGTCCTGCTCAACAAAACCGAATTCAGCTACAAACTTTGGCAGGTCGGGATCGGGATGAATGGAAGGGTCAGGCTGTGCGCTGTCGTTGTAGAAAATTATTTCATTCATTCGTCCTTCCAGCAACTTACGCGAATCCTCCATCTCAAAAAAATACACCGTTCCGAATGTATAGTAGGTACGAAACGCATCAATGATGGCCATCCCCTCTGCCTGTGTCTTCTTACGAATCTTTTCCGCCTCACGGGTATTTCCGTTTTCCAGGTAATAATCGACCTTTCGACGCTGCATGTCTATTCTGACCAAAAGAACACCCTTCTTTAACTCCATGATGCTGCGTTGAGCAACCTCCTGACGTGCTTCTTTCTGCTTTTTTAAGTTTTCGATTGTAGCAGGTTCCTGCCCGAAAACCGGGATTACCAAAAAGAGAAAAACAAAGGCTTTAAAAATTCGCATGCTGAAAAATAAGGATTGCCCACTATAGAAACGCAAGGCACTGGCACTTATTTCAGAAAAAAGGCACAAGTCAATGCATTAAAGCAGGAACAGTTTTACCGAGGCCAGCAACAAAACGACAGCCAGTAACCAGGTCAATCCCTTGTTGCGCATCTTTTGACTTCCGATATAACCGCCGGCAAAACCACCGATTACTGCAATGAGTACCATCCACCAACTGCTTGCATCCAGCGTTACACCCTGCTGAATTTGCCCGGCCATGCCAGCTGCAGAATTCACCCAGATGAACAATGCGGAAACCGCTGCGGCCTCTTTCATTTTCCCCCATCGCATCAGTATTATAACCGGACTCAGAATAATTCCTCCTCCGATACCGATCAATCCTGAAAAAAAGCCAATCGCTGCACCTGTAAGAATTCCCGGGAGCCATCCTACAGGCCTTGTTTCTTTTGATTCCTTCCCGAAAAGGTTGAGCATGCGTGCAATAGCAAACAACAGTAATATTCCCAGGATGATCTTATAGATTTTTGGGTCGGTATTGATGGTTCCCCCATAAAAAGACAACGGTATCGATCCAACAGCAAAAACGATAAATAGCTTACCATTGAAATGACCGGAACGCCAATAGTGAAAAAAAGAAATGCCTGCCACAAAAAGATTGAGAAGCAAAGCCGTTGGTTTCATCACTTCCTGCGGAAAGCTGAACAAGGCCATCAGGGCCAGGTAACCACTGGCACCGCCGTGTCCCACTGCAGCGTACATGAACGCAACAAATGGAAGCAAACAAAAAAAGAGCAATTCAATGTCCATCTCTCCCGGAATCAATCGAAATTAAACAATCCGGGAGAAATAGAAACAACCTTAAGGTTCTACAATGATTTTCTGTACTGCTCTTTCAGCAGGTGTTTCCAGCGTCAGATAATACGTCCCTCCCTTCATCATTTTTCGGGATTTTGCTGACCATTGATGCTGGCCTGCCCCCTGATTTTTCAAAATGACGTCTTCTACCTTTTTTCCTTCTTCCGAATACAGCATCAAATGAACATCACAAGCTGTCTGCAAGGTGTAAGAAACCTCAAAAATTCCGTCGCTCGGATTCGGGTAAACCAACATCTTCAACGGACTGTTGCTGTGCATGTTCAACATATCCAATCCGCTGGTAGCGCTTTTAACAATGAGCACTTTGAAGATCATACTGCTCGCACTACTCTGGGTTCCGTCATTGACCCAGAAAATGTTCGCATCCGTGCTACTGATCCCTCCGTAGATGTACCCGACCAGAGTAGTATCATTTACAAAATCATCCAACTTAAACACACGATTGGCAAAACGCGGCTGTGATTCATCAGGAATAAACTCACTCCCTGCTCCCAACAAGGCGGGCATTTCCACAGGCATTTTGTACTCCGACATCGTACCATCGGAAGTTCGTGTTACGCGGGCGATCGTCCGAACGAAAGGAACATTGTTGTCCTGCACAAGAATCCCGACGCTATCATAATACTGCGCGATACCACCAAAGAATACCGTGTGCATTTCATTCGCCCCCTGTGCATATATTGGCAAATTGGCACAATGGTAATGGTTATAATACTGCGAAAAATTGTTGTTCACCTGGTATCCTGTACTGTCAATGTTCACACAATTCAGGTATGGAAGATCCACAGTTGGCTGGAACACTCCTGAAAAAGCAGTGATTCCTTCGGCACCATCAGGCATGATCTGAGCCGTAACATTGTAATCTCTTCGATGCAGGTTCACTGAATCCGAAATGGTTGGCAGATGATCAATAGTAAGCGTTGTTCCGTCATCTGTCAACCTGAATTTTCGGATTGCATTGGTATACTCCTGCGTAAATGTCGGATTGTTCATCGGGTTGTACTTTCCCATGAATTTCTGACCGCCCACCAGGTAATACGTATCTCCGATCATTTCAAGATGGCCTCCGGTAACCTGAAATTCAGGATCGTCCCATTGTCTGAAATACGTCTGGAAGGGGGTCGCGTTGATAATGGCATTGATTGTTGCGGGAACATCAACTGCCGTAATATTTGCAAAGGTCACATGATCATTTGCGGTGGCACTGAATCCATATCCTCCAAGCAGGTACAGGTAATCTCCTTTCTGGAAAAACTCCATGTTAGTTGATTGCAATTGTTCCTGCATTGCAACAGGCAAGGAGCTCAAAGGAGCACTCCACTGCTGAAGATTCACCGGATCGACAACAAACAGGGACGTGTTATGTCCTGCTTCATCGAATGTTGCCCAGGGCTGTCTGCGGTGCAAACCATCCAAACGACCACCAATGATCAGCCATTTTCCTTCGGACTGTCCGAATGCAAAAGATTGCAAGCCGCCTAATGACGGTACTTCTACCTGTTCCAATATCACCTCGAACGGAGCTGTTTGTGCGTTTACACCAACAGACCATCCGAGAATTCCTATCAGTAAGCCAATGCCATATTTCATATGAATGAATTGAGTTTGCTGAAATTTGGGAATTAAATCCCGCATTCATTGTAACAAAGGCTACATAAAGAAATAAAAAGGGTAATCGGGTATTATTCCTGATTTTTCGGTAACGATCGAATGCTAAAGAAGTGGTTCCCGTAACGGGCAAGTTCACCATCCATCACGACATAGGTGGTGCGATCGCCACAAATCGGAGAAAACAACAATTCAAAGTTAATCTCATCGGCTACACGAAGCTGAATTTCCACAAAATCAGGACGGCTTTTCGATTGGAGGTTTTCCTTGCAGTTCTCACAAAAGAAATCCACGCGATCTCCATCACTGATCTTCAGATTATGGTCGGATTTATACCCGTAGACTCCGGGAATCTTACTTAAACGTAAAGGAGAGCATTCGCTCACCCCATGACTCACCAGGAAGTGAATATCCTCGTCCCGGTTGAGTTTGTGTCCGCAGTGCGGACAATGGTAATCGTATTCTGACATCATGATTGCAGGAATTGAGTTGGCGTACCTATATAATACAATTTTTTGCGATTTATT
>JBNKYR010000304.1:0-4204 GCA_050300995.1 Crocinitomicaceae bacterium
GATTGTGAATCGCTTCTTTGCACTGGATTTAGTTTTCATTTTTGGCATCTCTCTTCAAATTTAAGTTACCTCTGTATAGCATTTTTAAGAGACTTTGGACTGATAGACTTAGGACATCAGATAGAGTCTTCTGTCTTTGGGTCTTTTGTCTATTGTCTCACTTCATTTCTTTTTAGGGTTGATCATAATGATCATTCGCTTCCCTTCCAGCTTTGGCATTTGTTCGATGACTCCGACATCTGCCAGTTCCTGTGCAAGTTTCAGCAGGAGAATTTCCCCTCTGTCCTTGAACACAATTGTACGTCCTCGGAAGAATACGTAAGCTTTCACTTTGTTTCCTTCTTCCAGGAACTTTCTTGCGTGCGCCAACTTGAAGTTGAAATCGTGATCGTCTGTGTTAGGACCAAAACGAATCTCCTTCAGGACTACCTTGCTTTGTTTTGCCTTCAGTTCCTTTTCCTTCTTCTTCTGGTTGTAAAGAAACTTCCGGTAATCCATGATCTTGCACACCGGCGGATCTGCTTTCGGTGAAATTTCTACCAAATCGAGTTCCTGTTCCTCAGCCATTTTTAAGGCTTCGGATGTTGCCATTACTTTTGGCTCCATCCCATCCCGGACCAGGCGAATCTGACGCGCAAATATTTTTTCGTTGATGTTGTGTTTTACAGTTTCTTCGCGTCTGACGAATTTGTTTTTGTTCGGTTTTCTCATTCAGTAGTTAAAATCATTTAAGCAAGCTCCTTTTCGATCGTAGTACGTACAAGGTCGGCAAAATCTTCCACGCTCATTACACCCAAATCGCCCTGTCCACGCTGTCTTACAGAGATCATTTGCTTCTCAGCTTCCTGTTCACCAATGATCAGCATGAAAGGGATTTTGTTGAGTTCCGATTCACGTATTTTCTTACCTACCTTCTCGTTACGATCGTCAACGAATCCGCGAATATCGTAATTATTTAGCAATTGCAAAAGCTTTTCAGCGTAATCGTTGTATTTGTCACTGATCGGTAAAATCGCCACCTGATCAGTGGTTAACCACAATGGGAAGTCACCTGCACAGTGCTCGAGAAGGACCGCTACGAAACGTTCCATAGAACCGAATGGCGCACGGTGAATCATCACCGGACGATGCTTTTGGTTGTCCGACCCGGTGTATTCCAGTTCGAAACGTTCCGGCAGGTTGTAATCTACCTGGATAGTCCCCAACTGCCATTCGCGTCCGAGAGCGTCTTCTACCATGAAATCGAGCTTAGGCCCGTAGAATGCGGCCTCTCCGTATTCGATCACCGTCGGAAGTTCTTTTTCTCCTGCAGCTTCGATGATCGCCTGTTCGGCTTTGTTCCAGTTCTCGTCGGAACCGATATATTTCTCCGGATTTTCAGGATCTCGCAAGGAGATTTGGGCCTTGAAGTTCTCGAATTTGAGGGTCTTGAAAATGTACAGTACGAGATCAATCACCTTCTTGAATTCATCCTTGACCTGCTCCTGCATGCAAAAGATGTGGGCGTCGTCCTGTGTAAATCCGCGTACACGCGTCAACCCGTGCAATTCTCCGGATTGCTCGTAACGATAAACGGTCCCGAATTCTGCAAAACGAGCCGGAAGATCCTTGTACGAACGTGGCCGCGATTTGAAGATCTCGCAATGGTGCGGACAGTTCATTGGTTTGAGGAGGAATTCCTCGTCCTCATCCGGTGTATGGATCGGCTGGAAGGAATCTTTTCCATATTTGGCGTAGTGTCCTGAACAAACGTACAGTTCCTTACTCCCGATATGCGGGGTAATCACCTGTTCGTATCCTGCCTTGCGCTGTGCTTTCTTGAGGAAGTTCTCCAGGCGCTCACGCAATGCGGCTCCTTTCGGCAGCCAGAGTGGCAATCCCTGCCCGACACGCTGAGAGAAAGTGAACAGATCCAGCTCACGCCCCAGTTTTCGGTGGTCACGTGCTTTGGCCATTTCCACTTTTTCCAGGTACTCTTCAAGTTCCGAACTTTTCGGGAATGTAACTCCATAGATACGCGTCAACTGCTTGCGTGTCTCATCACCACGCCAATAAGCTCCTGCAATCGATGTAAGTTTGATCGCCTTGATGAAGCCGGTATTCGGGATGTGTGGTCCACGACAGAGATCGGTGAAGTTTCCCTGTGTATAGAAAGTGATGGAGCCGTCTTCAAGGTCTTCGAGCAATTCAAGTTTGTATTCATCGCCCTTGTCCTTGAAATATGCAATCGCATCAGCTTTGGAGATATTCTGACGTTCGTAAACGTTTTTCTCTTTTGCCAGTTCCTTCATCTTCTGCTCGATCTTTGGCAGGTCGCTGTCGGAAATGCTGTAATCCATGAAATCCACATCGTAGTAGAACCCATTCTTTACCGGAGGGCCAATCGCAAGCTTGATGCCCGGATAATAGAATTCCAGTGCCTCCGCCATCAGGTGGGCCGAGGAGTGCCACATCGTTGACTTGCCCTCCGGATCGTTCCAGGTCAGCAAGCGCAGGCTCGCATCTGCATTGATTGGACGATTCGCGTCAACAACTTCATTGTTGACTTCGGCTGCAAGTACGTTGCGTGCAAGTCCTTCAGAAATCCCTTTTGCGATGTCCATCGCAGTAGTTCCTTCAGCCACTTGCTTCACAGTACCATCCGGTAGTGTAATGTTAATCATGGATATTCACTCAATTTTAGAGTGCAAAGATAATGAATCAGAGCATTCTTTGCACGGCTTCGGTGGAGTTCGTGACGCTGAAATCACGTTTACATGCCGGGATCACTCTGTGCAATGAGTTCCTTATGCTCCACGCACCACTTGTACAGCGTATTGCTGCCTCCGGTGAGATCAAGTTTTTTGCAGATCCGGCTACGGTAATTTTCCACCGACTTTTCAGTAACAAAAAGCAGTTCGGCAATTTCTTTGGAGGTCTTGTTCAGTGCAACCAGTTTCAGCGTGTTGTACTCGGCATTGGAGAGGGACCGGATCGATTCCTTGATGGCATTCATCTTGGAAGTGAAGTTCTTTCGGTTTCGTAGAAAATGAGACAATTTCTTGCTTACGAAAGGAGTGTTTGCCATCACGTTTTCCAGGCATTCTACAATCTCCAGACTGGAATCTTCTTTCACCAGGAAGCCAATAGCGCCCTGATCGAAGGCTTCGTTGAAGAACAACTCATCGTTGTGCATGGTGAGAATGATCGGTCGGGTAGGGATCTGGTTTTCCTTGATCCTGCGAAGGACATCAATTCCCGATTTGCGCGGCATATCGATATCCAGAATAGCGATCTGGAATTTACCCAATGCCAGTTTATTGATCGCATCTTCACCATTATCGGCTTCGTCCACAACCCAGTCCTGAAAGTGATCCTGTATGAGTGCTTTCAATCCTTTTCGAAAAATCGGATGGTCGTCTGCCAGTAGTAATCGCATTAATTTTTCAGTTTTATTCTCAGTACAGCCTTAAAGCCTTTCGACTGTTTTTCAATCTTAATTGTTCCGTTCAGGTATTTCAGGCGTTGGAGGATGCTTTTCATACCGATGGAGTTCTGTGCCATGGCATTTTCTTCATCGAGTCCCTTGCCGTTATCCTGATAGACGATCTGAAGTCGCTTTCCGACCAGTTCGAATTCAACTTTTAACGAAGTAGCCTGTGAGTGCTTGATTGTATTACTTGTTAACTCCTGAATAATCCGGTAAATACGAATTTCTGCACCCGGGTCGAGTTCAATGTCTTCCAGTACTTCCAGATTGGAGGTGGTCACGATGGACGTGGAATCTTCGATGTCCTTCAGCATTTTAAAGATGGATTTTCGCAAGCCCAGTCTTCGCAATTCCGGTGGAATCAGGGAGCGGGAAATACTGCGGACTTCTTCGATCGTTTCCGCAAAGCTATCGTTGATTTGATTGATGGCTTCTTCGTCTCCCGGATCGATTTTGTTGAATTTGTTCTTCAGGATTACCAGGCTTTGTCCGAGGCCATCGTGCAGGTCACGTGCAATACGCCCGCGTTCTTCTTCAAGCTTGTTTACCAGGGCAGAACTGAATTGTGCTTCGCGCTTGTGTTTCTCGCGGAAATAGTAGATAATGAATCCACCGATTACCAGAATTACCACAATGATACCGATGGCAATGTTTTGTTTCATGCGCTCGGCCCGCAGATCGTACTCGCGTTTCTCCTGTGCGTATTCCTTTTCCTTGCGTTCGACATCATACTTC
>JBNKYR010000305.1:0-4118 GCA_050300995.1 Crocinitomicaceae bacterium
TCGTGTTCCACTTACCGGTCCGGACGAGATCGTCAATGGCGTGGAATTCGTTTTGGAAACCTGGCCGAAACCTGCAAGTGCAAATGTGCCAAGCAAAAGAATAGTAAGTAAAAGTGTTCTCATATCAATGAATAATGGGTGTGCTAACTTATTAGACCCCGAAGATATGACATTGAGAACAGAAATCCCCATAATCAGGCACAAAATTGCCATATCTATCCTCGAAAAACCCAGAGAAATATCACTGAAAACCAGTCAGTTTTACTTATTCCCCCAAAACTCATCAAAATATCACCAGATATTCACCTTTGGAACAGGGTTTGCATCCCCGGAAAAAGAAAAGGGTGCTCGATAGCGAGCACCCTTTTTACAAAATCAAAAAACATTTATCGGCGTACCTGGATCGTGGAGATCATGTGCTTTTCAGCCTCAGTTACTACATGAACAATGTAGGATCCCGTTGCCAGTTTTTCACCGTTTACATTTCCTGTAGTCAGATCAACGTCAACATCTACACGTCGACCCAGCACATCCATTACTTCAACGATCTTAATGGTACCATCCACGCGAATTGTGAAGTTACCATTCCCGGTAGGGTTCGGATACACCACAAAGTTGGTCACATCGAACTCATCGAGACCGATTACGCTGATGGTAACACAAGTCGATGTATCAGAACAACCATTTTCCGTAACAATGACAGCGTAGTTACCATTTGCAGTTGCCACGAACGTTTGATTTGTTTCTCCCGATATCGGCTGTCCGGTACCGCAGTCAATCCACTGGTAAGATGCACCGGTAGCAACTGCAGTAATGGTTGTATCCGTCTGCGTTACCGAAGCATTTACGGCGTTAATCGTAACGTCCTGCATTTGTGTGGAAATATTTCCGTTTCCGTCATCGTACGTCCAGGTCACTGTTGTAGTTCCTGCCGCCGTGATCGGGAAGGTAGCATCCGGTGCACCTGCAATGGAACCAACACAGTTGTCCGTCGCAAAAGGTGTGCCCGGAGTAATGGAATCACAACTGGTCAGCGCCGAAAGGTTCACCGAATCCGGAACAGGAGCGGTCATATCTGCAATCACAACGTTCTGCGCTTGAGTCGATGTGTTACCGTTACCATCATCGTAGGTCCATGTTACAAGCGTTGTTCCCTGTCCGGTAATCGGAAGAGTGACATCCGGTGTACCTGTGATTGCTCCCGAACAGTTATCTGTAGCTGTTGGCGGAACAAGGCTCGTCACTTCACATTCTGCAACCACATCAGCCAATGTCGCTGAATCTGCTGCTGGCGCAGTTACATCCGCAATAACAATATTCTGCGTTTGTGTGGAGATGTTTCCATTTCCATCATCGTAAGTCCATGTTACCACAGTAGTACCCTGACCTATGATCGGGAAGGTAACGTCCGGTGTTCCCGTCACAGATCCGACACAGTTGTCCGTTGCCGTAGGAGCTGTCACTGAAGTCACCTCGCATTCCGCATTGACATCTGACAATGTAGCCACGTCCGCCACTGGCGCAATACCTTCGGCATTCATGATGGTCATTTCATAGTTTCCTTCATTCGTCGAATAACCTCCGACCACAATGTAGTAGTCGACACCAACTGTTGTACTAAATGACACCTGCGACTGAAGTCCAACGTAATCATCGTTTCCGGTCACACAAGTCAAAGCGCCACATGCACCTTCAAAGACCCATAATTTCGTATCGAAATCTGTTCCTACGTTTACGGTACTTGCCGTCCATGTTCCTCCATCACCGGTAAGTGTGTACCAATTCGCACCACCTGTACCTTCACTGGTTACGCAAGTCCCCTGGCCTGTAGGAGTTCCTCCCACGGTGCTACCTGTCACGATGGTAGTATCACCACAAACAGCCAGAGATACCGGTAAAGCATTTGTACATTCCGTACCCTGACAACCACTAACATCCAGGATCACATCAAATGTACATGTTGAAGTATTTCCGTTGCCATCATCGGCAGTCATGGTTATTGTTGTGTTCGAGGTAATCACAGTACCTGCAATCGGTGATTGAGTAACAGTTACCGAGGCACTACAGTTATCCGTTGCACTTACCAAACCTGTGTAATCAGGAAGGGTGAAATCGCAGTTAGCACCGGCCACTTCAGTCTGGTTACCCGGACAACTGATCGTTGGCGCAATCGGATCCACCACTGTCACCGTTGCCGTGCACGTTGCCGTATTGCTGGCAGCATCCGTACCGGTAAGTGTTACGGAATTTGCGCCAATGTCAGCACAAGTGAATGAGGACGGAGAAACACTCAATGTAAGTCCTGTACAGTTATCCGTAGATCCACCATCAACATCCGCTCCTGTAATAGAAGCTGTACCACCAGCATTCAGAGACACCGTTATGTTCTGGCAAACCATTGTTGGCGGGGTAGCATCAGCAAGATTCACATCAAATGTACAGGAACTGGTGTTACTGCTGCCATCCGTAGCTGTCAGCGTAATGGTCGTAGTACCGGAAATCGTTGTTCCAGGTGCCGGAGACTGTGTCACCGTTACTCCGCTACAGTTATCCGAAGCAGTTGCCAAACCGGTATAATCAGGAAGCACAAACTGGCATGAAGCATTCGGTGTTTCCGACTGGTTCCCCGGACATATGATCGTCGGTGCAATCGGATCGACCACCGTAACAACTGCAACACATGTTCCCGTATTGCTATTTGCGTCGGTCACTGTAAGCGTCACATTGTTTGTCCCGATATTCGAGCAGTTGAAGACGGCCGGAGAAGCAGACATTCCTGCAATGGAACAGTTATCTGTCGAACCTCCATCAATATCTCCCGGTAAAACCGTAGCGATTCCAGTTCCGTCCAGAGAAACCGTAGTATTCTGACATAGAGCTGTTGGAGCTACAGCATCCCCGACATTCACAGTGATCGCCGCAGGCACCGATTCGCAACCGTTGAATTCGGTCGCATAGAACGTATAGGTACCATTTGCCATAGCACCAGCATTGAATGTCGTTGCCGCGGGAGGCATCGGAACAGACCCCAGAAGAGTCGGTATCGAGTTATAATAATTGATCGATCCTGTACCCGATCCTGTCGCACTGAGGATCACGTCGTCACCCGTACACACATCCAAAGGAGTAACCACGGATGGCGTAATCGCCGGAGGCACAACCATCACAACCTGATTCGATGAATTCGGACAGGTTCCAGCAGTCGTATATGTTACTGTATAGCTATTCGGAACACTTGCACTCAGATCAATGGTTCCTGTTGAAGCATTGATAGACAGTCCGGCCGGTGCACTTGTAAACGTTCCTCCACCAAGACCAGTGATTGTCGGTGTCGGGTCTGGGTCTGATATACAGTATGATGAAGATGAATAGCTGAAAGAAGCGTCATCCAGACTATTGATAGTTACCGCTACATTTGATGCGTTCGGGCAAGTACCGGCAGTGGTGTAGGTTACTGTATAAGTATTCGGTGTTGAAGCTGAAACGTCAATCTGACCGGTGGATGCGTTGATCGAAAGTCCAGCTGGTGAACTGGTAAACGTTCCTCCGCCAAGACCGGTAATCGTTGGTGTTGGATCCGCAGCATTCACACAATAAGCAGATGCTCCGTAGCTGAATGAGGCATTGTCCAGTGCATTGATCGTCACGTTGACATTCGAACTATTCGGACAGCTGCCGGCTGTCGTGTAGGTCACCGTGTACGTATTCGGTGTTGAGGCTGAAACATCAATCTGACCGGTCGATGCATTGATCGAAAGGCCGGCCGGTGAACTCGTAAACGTTCCTCCGCCGAGACCGGTGATCGTCGGTGTCGGATCTGCAGCATTCACACAGTAGGCTGATGCTCCGTAGCTGAACGAAGCATTGTCCAGCGCCGTGACGTTCACGGTAACAGAACCACAAGATCCGGGTGTTACACATCCTCCCTCACCTCTTACATAATACGTGGTGCTTGGAAAAGAGGGTGTCACCACGAAAGAAGAACCTGCTGTTGAACCGATGTTCGTTCCACCACAAGATCCTGTGTAGACTTGCCATGCAGTCGCATCATTCAATGTTCCCGAAATATTCAAAGTAGCATTGTTCCCGTTACAAACCGTTGCCGGTGAATAGGTCAA
>JBNKYR010000306.1:0-4092 GCA_050300995.1 Crocinitomicaceae bacterium
GATGCATTCAGAGCTTTATTCAGACGGTCCCAGTTGAATACAAAAAAATCAATTTCATGCTCCACAACCCATTCCATTTGTTCATCGAGTACAGACCCCATGACAAGAATTGAGATGTCTTTAGCATCAATACTTTGCACGACCTTAAAAGCTTCGTGTGCAGAAAAAACGCTAAAATGACGAACTCCGAGTTCATAGGCCATCGGGCAGAAGAAAGCGACGCCGTGTCCATAGGCATTGCCTTTCACGACGGAGGAAAATCGAGTTCCCTCATCCAGTTCATTGTCAATAAATTTAAAGTTGTTGGCGAGTGCTGATTTTGAAATTTCGATCCAGGAAGTAGATTGCATTAGTTTTGAATTTCTTGGAGTGTGGTATAAAATACACGAATGGAAGTGGGGATAATTTCATCCGGAAAATCGTAATCCGGATTGTGCAAAGCGGGGGTATCAATGCCTGCCCCAACACCGAACATGGCCCCTTTGAATCGCTCGGTAAACAGGCCAAAGTCTTCTCCCCATTTAAACGGATACAAGCGATAACTGTAGTTGTCTCCGGTCTTTTGAAGGGCATTTTCCAGAAATTTGACTGCTTCTTCATTGTTTTGGTTAGCGTGAAATTCCTGAGTCCATGAAATTTCGGCTTCCAGTTGCTCTTCTCTACAGCATGTTTCGATGAATGTGGTGAGCAAACTGCATTTTTTATCAAACAATTCAGGTGACCAGGAACGAATGGTAAGGTGAAGTTCTCCTTCTCCTGCCGATATACCGTAAGAGGTACTTCCGATTCTCGTATACACAGGTGTGATGAGGAAAAAATCAGTCGTTTCGGGCTTGTTATACGTGAGTTTTTCACAGTGCCGGATGATGTTTGCAATAGCCATTGAAGGGTTGTTTCCGTGCTCGGGTTCTGCTGCGTGGGCAGTTTTACCCTGTAGCCGGATGATCATGCTCTTTACGTGTGATGTAAAGGAACCGTGTTTCAGTATGATCTCATGTTTGGGAATGCCCGGAAGGTTGTGCAGCGCAAATGCGAAATCCACTTTAAGGTGCTTGAACAGGGGATTTGCGATTACCGATTTTGCCCCCATTCCATTCTCTTCGGCTGGTTGCCACAAGAGGAGGATGCGTCCCTTTTTCAGAGGGAACTTTTCAAGTGCCAGGGCAACGCCGATCAGAATGGTGGAATGGCCATCATGTCCGCACATGTGAGAGATTCCCGTTTTTTTTGAAGCATATAAAAAGTCGTTGGTCTCCTGAATAGGAAGTGCATCGATGTCACCGCGCAGGAGAACGGTCTTTCCCGCTTCTTTACCTTCAAAAGTGGCCAGTACACCTGTGTTTCCGACCCGCTGAATCTGAAGTGAGGTGTGCTCTTTCAGATAGTTTGTAATTCGTTCGCAGGTTTTGTATTCATGCTCGGACAATTCGGGATAGTTGGCATGCAGATCTTTGCGAATCTCCGTAAGATGCGAATGAATTTGTTCAAGCCAATTTTCGGTCATGTAAGCTGTTTTCTTCTATGATAACATAATTTGGCGCAATACCATGATATTTCACCATCAATTCCGAAAAGAAGCAAAAAAGCTGGTTATGGTGAAATGATGTTGTACTGAAGAAATGTTGTACGTAAGAAGGTGATAAATGTCACTTTATTCTATCATTGTGCTGTCTATATTTGTAGCGCATGGGGGCAAAGAAAATAGGATTGATCTTTCTGCTGGTTCTTGTGGGAGCCGCCATTATCACGATATTAAAGTTTCGTGAAAAAGAGCCCGAAGTGGAAATCACACCGTTGGTAAATTCCTGGGAGATGGCGGTTCCATTGCAAAAGATTCCTGAAGGTTTGGCTTCATTGAGTGCAAGTCAATGTGGGGTTTGCCACAAAGCGCATTATGAAGAATGGAAAACCTCCACGCACGCCAATGCCTGGGTCGACGAGCAATTTCAAGCAGAATTGAAAAAGGAAACCAGTCCGTATCTGTGTATCAATTGCCATATTCCTTTGCAGAATCAGCAGGAGTTCATGGTCGATGGTTTGAGGGGCGGAGATGTCTACAAGCCGGTTCAGAGGAAGAATCACTTCTGGGATCAGGAATTGCAACAGGAAGGGATAACGTGTGCAGCCTGTCATGTGAGGAACGATGCAATCGTTGGCCCTACAGGTGCTCCGGATGCTCCGCACAAAACAGTCAAGGATCCTGATTTTCTTTCCGAATCACTCTGTATTTCGTGTCACAACGCTGTTGCGGTGGTTACCCCGGTATTGGCTTGTTCATTCGAAACGGGAGATGAATGGAAGGCTGGACCTTACCCCGGGAAGAAGAATTGTATTTCCTGCCACATGGAAGAGACCGAACGTTCGCTGGTGGAAGGCTATCCGCTGAAAAAAAGTCACTTTCACCGTTTTACCGGTTCCGGGATTCCGAAGCATGATACCCTTTCAGTACAGATGCTGAAGAGCCTGGAGTTTGATCTGGAATCAGTTTCCAGGGTCAAAGCCGGAGAATCGAAAGTTTTCCGATTGAAAGTAAAAAATGCACATGCGGGACATCGGGTTCCAACAGGCGATCCCGAACGATTTATCCTGATTCACTTCGCTGTGCAATCGGCAGACGGGAAGACGGTGAAAGAAGAGACTTTCCGGATCGGGGAAACATGGAAGTGGTATCCGAAAGCCCAAAAGGTCACGGACAACAACCTGAATCCTTTGGAGGAACGCTTATTTGAGTTTAAGCCAGGAGTTTTGAAGAAAGGAAAATACCGATTATCGGTTACAGCTACCAAGTTCCGGACAACAGCCGAAACCGCGAAGTACAACAATCTTTCCAGTCACTATCCGATCAGTGCTGAGATGTACAGCCAGGAAATGAGTTTTTATGCGGAATAAAAAAAAGTGCTCCCGAAGAGAGCACTTTTTCATACGTATAATGCTCCCTTCTTACAGGTGCATGAAATCTTTCTTCGCGAGCAACTCGTCTTCTGATTCACGATAGTTCTCATCGTCAACACAACAATCAACCGGACAAACTGCGGCACATTGTGGTTCGTCGTGAAATCCTACACACTCGGTACACTTATCGTGCACGATGTAGTAGATATCCATATCAACCGGCTCCTGAGCGTCATCGGCCAGCATTTCGTTTCCATCAAGGGTGGTGATCATGCCAGACAGTGATGTTCCGTCAGAGTAGCGCCATTCGGCACCACCTTCGTAGATCGCGTTATTCGGGCATTCAGGCTCGCAGGCCCCACAGTTAATACATTCGTCAGTAATTTTAATCGCCATTTCCGAATATTTTCGACTGCAAATATAGTGAGCATTCGGGAAGTAAACGAACCTGCGGCAAAAAATGCGCTATCTTTGCGGCGTGGAAAAAGAGCGTGTCATAAAAGGATTGCTGCAATTGGGGAAACTCATGCGGGCTCTGGGCCGTGAAGATAGCTGGCCGGACTACCAATTGGGGGTAACACAGGCGGAGTATGAGGAACTGGATGAACTTGTTCGTCGTCAGGTTGTCTACAATGGCTGGTTTACGCCGGAAAACGTACGCCGCAGTTTACTCGCTCAGGGGGAATGGTTGCAGGAAGAAAATATGGAGGCCTGGCTCGAGGCTGTTCCTTTTGCACAACGACCTCGTGCTGTCGCGATCATCATGGCAGGAAATATTCCACTGGTAGGATTTCATGATTTTCTGTGTGTGCTGGTTACAGGACACACGGCCTTGTGTAAATTGAGTTCCGATGACAAAACGTTGTTGCCAAAGTTGGCTGAACATCTGATCCGTTTTGAGCCTTTACTGGAAGAACGCATTGTTTTCAGTACTGGCCGCATCCCAGCAATGGAGGCTGTGATTGCTACCGGAAGCAACAATTCGACACTTTACTTTCAGCAGTATTTTGGAAAGTATCCGCATATCTTCCGCCATAACCGGACTTCTGTGGCTGTATTGACGGGAGATGAGAGTCCTGAAGAGCTGAATGCTCTGGGAGATGACATCTTTAGTTATTTCGGGTTGGGGTGCCGCAATGTGACGCACCTGTTGTTGCCGGAAGGCTATGCTATCCAGACCTTTTTCGAGGGCATTTTCCC
>JBNKYR010000307.1:0-4062 GCA_050300995.1 Crocinitomicaceae bacterium
CATCCACGCAAACGCAGAATGTAGTGATCAATGATGTTACAGCACCGGTACCTGATGTCACAAGTTTGGCGGATATCAACAGTGAATGTGAGGTAACTCCAACTGCGCCAACGGCTACTGACAATTGCTCCGGTGCAATTGCGGGAACTCCGGATGTAAGTTTTCCGATCACATCAAGCACTGTTGTCACCTGGACGTATGACGACGGCAACGGCAATACTTCCACACAAATGCAAAATGTGACTATTACACCGATTGATGTGACTACCACAACAGATTTGATTACAGACAATGCCTATGAGGTTACTGCAAATGCAACCGGGTATACGTACCAGTGGATCGAAAACTGCGGTACCACAAATGACTTGATCAGCGGGGCGACAAGTATCAGCTATGTTCCGCCTTCAAATGGCAGTTATGCGGTTATCGTTGATAATGGTAGCTGCGCAGATACTTCAGACTGTATCGTTATTGATGATTTGGGGTTGGATTCGTATGATTTCGCTACGATAGTGAAAGTATACCCGAATCCGACTTTCGGAAACTTGACGATCGATTTGGGAGAAACATCTACTGGAATTGCAGGCATTTATAATGCAGTTGGCCAGTTCGTAATGCGTGAATCGTTCCATTCGGTAAGTACGGTTGATCTTATGCTCAGTGGTACTCCGGGAATGTATCTTTTGGGGATTCGTCTGGAGGATGGGAGAACGGCACGTCTAAATGTAGTGAAGGAATAATTAGTTAGTAGCTTCACAAGGGCCCGTCCATTTGGATGGGCTTTTTTGTTGGACCATTCTTTCGGTTAATGCCGGGTTGTATGCAGGCTCAATTTAAATGACGCAGATCATTGTTTTCCAAGAATCTCTGGCATAATTTTGCTTTATAATACATACCTATGAAAACACTATCAATCTTCCTTGCTCTTTTTGCGGTTCAGACATTTGGCATTGCGCAGTACAATCAGATGATTATCGGGGCAAACAACAACGGAGCTATCATGTCGGCCTTGCTGGACGGAACGCTTCCCACCGAGTTGACCACCGGAGCGGGGTACCAGTCTTGTTATAACGGGGCCTTCAATTCCGTGGACGGAAGGGTCTATTTGTCCTGGTACTATGGGATTTATGTGATGGACGTAGACGGAGCAAACTTCGATACACTATACAATTATCCTGCAGGGGGTATGGGTGATGGTATCGACATTGATGAAGCGAACGGACATATATATTTCACCAATTCTGCCACCGATTCGATTTACCGGATGAACCTGGATGGAACTAATCTCACGCCTCTGTATGGCGGATCTGCAAATGTAGGATATCTGAGCGCGCTTAAACTGGACGTGACCAATGGTCACATTTACTACGGCGACTGGATTGGAGCGGTGACCGGATTGTTCAGGCTCAACATGAACGGCACAAACAAAACCACGATCAACAATACTACAGCACCGGAGTACTTCGACCTGGATTTGACCAATGGAAAGATATACTACGGGGTGGGTCAGGAGATTCGCAGATGTAATTTGAACGGAACCAATGATGAACTGCTGATCAGTGGCTTTCAGTGCGGCGGTTTGGCTGTTGATTTTCCTGCGAATCGGTTGTACATCACAGACATGACCAATGATCGGGTGCTGTACGCGGATATGACGACCTGGTTAACAACTGATCTGGTGGTGGCCACCGATATTTACTTCGGGGTGGATCCGCTCGAATCACCACACGGACCAATCCTTGTGTACAATCCGGCTGTGATCGGAATCGAGGAGTTGTCGGCCGATCAATCGAATGAAAAGGAACTTATGATGATCGTTGATTTCATGGGACGACAAACGGAATTCAAACCCAATGTTCCATTGATCTATGTCTATAGCGACGGTACCCGCGAACGGGTTCTGAAGTCGGATCAGTAAAGCCCCGCTTTCGGCAGGCTGATGAATAAGAGGGCAGGTTTATTTCTGATAGTATGTTTGCTGATTGTCTCCGCTTGCGGAACGTCCGGTAGAATCACCTATAGAAATACGGGCCACCACATTGTCTCGAAAGAAACTGTTGCGGTTCAGATTTCTGAACGGGATCAGGAAGGTCTAAATGGGAGCCCGGAATTCTTTACGGGCCATGTTGAGTCTTCCGATAAACGGGAAAGTGATAGCTGTATCAGGGTGAACGATTCCTCTGCAGATGTGGAGAAATTGGAAACCAGCCCTGTTTTCGGGACGGTCAGTTCAGCTATAAAAAAAGAAGGGGAGGGAAAGTTGTTTTGCAAAACGGGATCTGTCGTCCCTTCGCTGAAAAAGGACAGATACGGCCATTCACAAGAAGTAGATGCATTGGCCGTTGTGGCACTCATTTTTGCTATTCTGGCATTCATAGCGGGCGTTGCCATGTTCCTTTCCCAGTCGGGAGTGGCACTTGTGATCTTTCTGGTGAGTGCACTTGTCGGACATGTTTTGGCAGCTATTGAAATGGGAGTAACCATTGGAAGACCGTCACGAAGAAAAAGCTTCAACATTGCCCTTATTGCGCTTTTGACATGTATTCTCGGTTTGTTCGGATGGCTTGTCTATATCTACGTAGAGCTCGGATAACCGTTTCCATGGGGATCGCGCCTACTTTTCTTTCGCGATCACTTCCGGAATTGGTCTTTTTTCCGAAGGAATCTCGTTAATAATGGATATGATCTTCCAGTCATTTCCCTGTTTTATGAGATGGAAACAGTCGACACCCTTGTGGGGTCCGGTGATGCCCGGAATCGTGGAGGCGTAGATCACATTTACCTGGGCGATATTGCCCATTTCCCAGGCATCAAGATGTACCACTTGTTCCTTAAAACCGGTGGCGGCAATGTTTCGCTGCTCCACAAATGTTTTGAAATCCTGTATCCATTCTTCAAGACTGAACACCGCAGAACTGTCAGAAGTGATCCGCATGGCAATTAATCCTTCGGGGATGAAGTGCGTTCTTACAAGATCCCAATCGGTGAATTCGTTTTTTTCGGTACTTACGAGCTGGTAAAGTTCACGTACAGTGTTTTCTGCGGTCTGCTGACTATGAGCTTCAAAACTGAATGTGCTGATGGCGAACAGAATAATTGCAATTCCTTTCATGTGATTGACTTTCGGTATTTTCAAATATACCCGGGTTTCAAGGGTCGCATTCCAATCGTGTGATGCAACGGTAGAATTTCCGGACAAGCGGATAGATTGGGACGGCAACAGGCACTTTAAGGAGGTAAATTCCGGGTTGGATTTCTGATCAGGCATACGGGTGGATAGCACGCGATATTTGCCTATCTTTAAAGAAGGAACATTTTCTATGAAAACACAATTGCTGCTTTTGCTTTACCTGTTCATGAGTGTAGAGAGTTTCTCACAACTCGATTGGGCGTTATCCAACTCGGGAATTCCGGGTACGTTTTTCGTGACTGATTTTATCAGCAAGGACAATCAAACGATCTATTGTATCGGGCATGTCAGTACGACACCCATTCCGGGAATTTATTCTTCCACGGATAATGGTGCCAGTTGGAATTCTGTGAGCTTTCAGGGGATAGATCCGAGTTATAATCGGTTTGTGGCAGGGATATATACCGGGACGAAATTCCTGATGAGCGTGGAGAACGACGGATTGGACTATGCTGTTTATTCCTCGAATGACATGTTCAACTGGACTTTGTCGAACACAGGTTTACCTGGCACGTTCCGGGCATTGGATTTTAGTGTGAAATCAGCAAATGAGATCCTGGCAACGGGAACGGGGTCTGTTCCGCAAATTTACCGTTCACTGGATGGCGGAAGTTCATGGAGTTTGGTCAATGAAACAGGGATCACCCATGATTCTTTTTACGCCGGAAGCGTGTATTCGGGTTCGAGCTATTTTCTGAATGCCGGGAGTACGTCGACGTATGGAATTTACAAGTCGTCAGATGGTGTGAACTGGACCTTGTCCAATTCAGGAATTCCGGATAACTATAATTCATTTGATTTCTTTCTGTTGGACTCCAATCGCATCATGACCTCCGGGGGAGTAATGGTTCCCTATACATCGGGCATTTACC
>JBNKYR010000308.1:0-4062 GCA_050300995.1 Crocinitomicaceae bacterium
AGTTCCCAGAGTTTAAGTTTTTTGTTCATTTTGTGGAAAACAACTATCGTGTAAATTTTGTGTACTCGCTTTGCGCTTATACCTTTATCCTTGCAAAAATCATAAAATCCATCGACTTGGCGAAGGCAAAGACCGAAAAAGGCACGAAAGAAACTCCATTGATGCAGCAGTACAATGCGATCAAGGCGAAGCATCCGCAGGCACTGCTGTTGTTTCGTGTTGGAGATTTCTACGAAACTTTCGGTGAAGATGCGATCGTAGCGTCGAAGATCCTGGGGATCGTGCTAACGAACCGGAATAACGGAGGTTCAAAACTGGAGCTCGCCGGATTTCCGCATCATTCGCTGGATACGTATCTGCCGAAACTGGTAAGGGCCGGTCAGCGTGTGGCGATCTGTGATCAGTTGGAGGATCCGAAGATGACCAAGAAGATCGTCAAGCGTGGGGTGACAGAGCTTGTCACACCGGGTGTTTCATTCAACGATCAGGTATTGGACACCCGTAAGAACAACTTCTTGTGTGCCGTTCATTTCGGAGCAAAGGAAGCCGGAATAGCTTTTCTGGATGTTTCAACCGGCGAATTTCTTGTTACGCAGGGAACGCGCGAGTACATCGAAAAATTGGTGCAAGGGTTTGAGCCTACGGAGATCGTTTATAACAAACGGACATCAAAGGATTACGACGAAACCTTCGGAAACCGATATTATTCGTTTCGACTGGAAGACTGGATCTTTACCGAAGACTACGCGAACGAGAATCTGAATAAACAATTCGGCACCAAATCGTTAAAGGGATTCGGGATCAGTGACCTTCAGGAAGGGATCATTGCAGCCGGTGCCATCATTCATTATCTGTCCGAAAACCAGCACGATCGATTGAAGCACATTACGGCTATCAGCCGGATCGAGGAAGAAAAATACGTTTGGTTGGATCGTTTCACGATTCGGAATCTGGAATTGCTGAGTTCGCCACACGAAAATGCAACAACACTCATTCAGGTGATCGACCGCACGAAAACACCGATGGGTGGACGGATGATGAAGCGTTGGGTGGTTCTTCCATTGAAGGACCTGAAGCCGATTCAGGATCGACTGGAAGCTGTGGACGCTTTTTATAAGAATGAAGAGCTGCATTTCGAATTAGGTGAACGACTGAAGCAGATCAACGATCTCGAACGACTGATCTCCAAAGTGGCTGTGGCAAAGATTACTCCGAAAGAAGTTGTTCAGCTAAAACGGACACTGGAGCAGATCGAACCGATCAAGCACACGGTAGAAGGGCAGTCTTCGGACGTATTGAAGCGTATTGCCGACCAGTTGAATCCTTGCCGGGAATTGCTGGAAACCATCGAAAACACTTTGCAGGAAGATCCTTCTACACAGATCGGAAAGGGAAAAGTGATTGCCGATGGCTTCAATAAGGAGCTCGATGATCTGCGTGCGATTTCTTTTTCCGGGAAAGATTACCTGGATCAATTGCAGGAACGTGAAAGCGAGCGTACCGGCATTCCAAGTCTGAAGATCAGTTTCAACAATGTGTTCGGATACTATATTGAAGTTAGGAATACACACAGAGACAAGGTTCCGGAAGAATGGATCCGTAAGCAAACACTCGTCAATGCCGAACGCTATATCACGGAGGAACTGAAGGAATACGAGTCGAAAATTCTCGGTGCTGAAGAACGCATTTACGAGCTGGAGTCCCGTTTGTATCAGGATCTCGTTTTCTACATGTCCGATTACATTCAGCCGATTCAGTTGAATGCCTTTCTGATCGCCCAGTTGGATTGTTACCTGTCCTTTGCGGAGATCGCAATGGAGTACAATTATGTAAAGCCGGAGATGAATGAAGGCTTTGCAATTGATATTAAAGAAGGGCGACATCCGGTGATTGAGCGTCAGATGGCGGTGGGTGAGGCATACGTTTCGAACTCCGTTTATCTGGACAACGAAGAACAACAGATCATGATGATCACCGGTCCGAACATGTCCGGTAAAAGCGCCTTGCTGCGTCAAACGGCGTTGATCAGTCTCATGGCACAGATGGGATCTTTTGTCCCTGCGGAAGCCGCTACGCTCGGTCTGGTTGACAAAGTCTTCACACGTGTGGGGGCTTCCGACAATATTTCTTCCGGCGAATCGACGTTCATGGTAGAGATGAATGAAACTTCCAGCATTCTGAACAACCTGTCGGATCGGTCATTGATCCTGTTGGATGAGATCGGTCGCGGAACGAGTACCTATGACGGAATTTCCATTGCCTGGGCTATTGCCGAGTTCATTCACGAGCATCCGAAAGCGAAGGCAAAGACCTTATTCGCTACGCATTACCACGAATTGAACGAGATGTCCGGCCTGTTTTCGCGGATTCGAAATTTCAATGTATCGGTGAAGGAAGTAGGGAAAAAGATCCTGTTCCTTCGAAAGTTGACGGAAGGAGGGAGCGAACACTCTTTCGGAATCCACGTAGCGCGTCTTGCAGGAATGCCGGTGCAGGTGTTGCAACGAGCGGAGGATATGCTGGTTCAGCTGGAGGCAAAACATGACCTGGTAGAAGAGGTAGACGTTATTCCGCAAAATGGCAGTGCAAAGAAAGGCAAGGGCAAAAAGGACGATGATCTTTCCAATATGCAGTTGAGTTTCTTTCAGTTAAACGATCCCGTTCTGGAGCAGATCCGGGAGGAATTGGTAAGCATTGACATCAATACCTTAACTCCTGTGGAGGCGTTGATGAAGCTGAATGAGATCAAGAAACTGACAGGTGGCTGATTTTACTTGTGCACAATCTTGATTTCCTGATTCAGAAATTCCAGGAAAGCCTCTTTACGGTTACGCGAAACAGGTATTTTTTTGCCGTCAACTACTTCAATTTCATTGCCTTCAATCACAAGGAAACGCTTGATTTTTCGAATGTTAACAATGAATGAACGATGGGTTCTGTAAAACCCATAATCCCGTAAAAACTCAAACTCTTTCAGGGGTTTGGACACGATAAATTCCTGCCCTTCGCTTGTGCGGATTGTTGTATACATGGCGGAGGCTTCGAGGTACAGAATATCGTTGACGGCAATATAATCAACTCCCTGGAGGGTGTGGATGGCGATTTGTTGCTCGTCTTCTTCCCGTGAAATGTTGACTCCCTGTTGCTGATCAGCGAGGTCTTCCTGAATGCGCTGAATGCAGTTCCTCAATTCATCAATATCGATTGGCTTGATGAGGTAATCAAAGGCCCGTTTGCGCAAGGCTTCAACAACGTGGTTGCCATGAGCCGTTACATAGACCAGTTTGAAGGAATATTTCCTGAAAAAATCAGCCAGTTGCAGCCCGTTGTAATTGGGCATGTCGATATCCATGAATACCACGTCGACGTCCTCTTTGTTCAGGAACTGAATTGCCGCGGGGAGGTTGTCGCACTCTCCAATGATTTCCAAAGGGAGTTGGGCCATTTTTACCACACCTTTAAACAAGCTTCGGGCGTGCTGTTCATCGTCTACAAGTAGTGCGCGGATCATAGTTTCGAAGTATAAGTGATTTGGACAACAGTACCGTTTGCATCTGAGTTGATCTTCAGTTCAAAATGGTGTTTTTTCGACTTGTTCAGCAACGCAATGCGTTCTTGTACGGAGCGGACAGCAAACGACTTGTGGGTTTTGTCCCGATTGGCGTTGATACGTTTTGAAGCATCGATTCCGACGCCATTGTCGAGGATTTGAAGTGTATAGTTCTTCGCATTACCATTGAGGCGGATTTCCAGGTGGCGATCCCCTGATTTATGCATCAATCCATGCCGGAAAGCATTCTCTACAAAAGGCTGAATCAACAGGGATGGAAACTGTACCTTGGCGTAGTCTCCTTCAAATTCGTTAAGAATGGTATAGGTGATTTCCTGGTTGAATCGCTCAACCTCAAGACGGATGTAATTTTCAGTGAAATCCAGTTCGTCTTTCAGGGAGATCCATTCTTTCGCCGTAAAATCGAGCGACTGCCTGAGTAATTTGGAAAAGGCGTTCAGATTATGGTATGCGCTTTCGCCTTTGTTTTCCAGAATTTTGGTTTGAATAAC
>JBNKYR010000309.1:0-4027 GCA_050300995.1 Crocinitomicaceae bacterium
AAGTGCAACAGGTAGAAATACCTGATTTCCTCGTCCGGCCAATTAACCTGCTACATTACTTATGTTCATTGTTACGCGCCCTGAAAATAAAAACCTTCAAGAAAGTGTAATAATCGAAAGACCATCTTCTTGTATGTTCATTTTCTTCAACACTTTATCCTAAGCAACAAAGTGTTCAAAATGCTTCTTTTCTTGCTTTGCAAGGTGCTGCTACGCTGGGTCGGCTGAAGCCTCGTCGCCAGGGATGCCCGGCTGCACTGGCAAAACAAGAAGGAATCATGAGAAATCCGGCGATTTTCCTTCTCGAAAAAGGTTGCCCATCTTGTTGGGTTCACTGTATAGGCTTTGCATTTGACTTGTTCCTGAAACGGCTTCTTTCAAAAAAATGAAATCGAAGTACTCCTTGACTTTTTCATCCTTTTTGGTCCTTCGGCCGCCAGAGGCTCACCGACGACGAAGCAAACAAAAAGGATAAATAAAATAGTATTTTTAGCAAACGGTAGATGCCGACTAAACAAAATTAAACCAACCACGCTATGAAAGCTTTATTGATCGAAGAAACCATTGTCATCACTTCAAGTGCTCCCGGAAAACAGTTTCTGAGTTCCGTTGTTTGCTTCGAAGATTGTTTTTACATCATTCCCAAGGTAATCGCCAAAACCTTCCACGTGAACAATTTCCCCATCCCATCTTACAATTTCGGGGATGATGTTGCCAAAGGTGTTCGCGACATCATGGACTCCTGCAACAGTGAAGACGAACTGAAGGAGAAGCTACTTGCACTTCTTCAGAACAACACGACGTTGATCGTGCCTTTTTCAGATTACAAAAAAGTGAAGATAAAAGGTTTCCTGGGAGTGAAGACCCTCAAGGCGATGAACAGCGCCATGAACTATATTTCCTTTACAACCACGAAAGACACCGCCAAAGCACTGGTAGAGTTTTATCCGAATCTTTGATGCATTGGGGTGAAGCCGTAACATCCTACAGCCGTTTCTCCAGCACTCTGAACTCAAAATGCTCTTTTCCGATCCTAAAATCGTGATCGCCTACTTCCGCAAATCCGCTTTTGCGGTAGAAGTTCAGTGCACGATCGTTGCTGTTCAATACAGATAGCCAGATGCTTTCAAAACCGAGTTCTTTGGCCTTTTCCAGTAATCTGTTTTGCAATTCCAGACCGATCTTCATCGATAAGAAATCCTTTAACACGTAGATCTTCTGCAACTGACAAACGTTTCCTGAAGCAATAAATTCTGAAGGGGAATGGAGTTTGAGTTTTGCATACCCGACAGGAAGTCGGTTGACCGTAGCAATCCAGAACAGGTTGTCTGGCTTGTCAATGCTGTTTTCTATTTTTCCCACCGAAAAGGTCCTGTCGTAATAATCCAGCAGATCCTGCTTATCACGATAATAATGTTCGAAGGTCTCTCCAAAGGTAATCCTTCCGAGGAGCGCGATGCTTGTGGCATCCTTTGTTTCTGCCGGTCTTATTTCTACGGTGTTCATCTGAAAAGTCGAATGGATCGACGCATGCTACAAATTACAAAAGTTCATTGTCTTCAGTGGTCGTTGTATCATCTAACGAGAGATCGTCCAATACCGCATCATTGGGAACCGCAACTCTTTTTGTCGATGGCGCAGAATCAGTATTAAAGGCATAATGCACCAGGTAACTGACAACCATAAAATACTTGGTGAGCAAGTACAGAAACAAGGGGATCGACAACATCATTGGTACCACCGTTTCCATAAAAGGCATACTAATGAGCATGATGAGCAACGAATAGACCATGTCAATAAAAGCCATCATCAGGTATTCGGAACAGGTCAGCAGAATCAGCAATACAACCATAGACCTCCAGTTCTGCAATAATTCGGACAGAGATGCTTTTCCTGTTTTTGTTCGCACAACCCAAACAGTGATCAACACTACGGGGAGCGACTTCAATGCGTAATCAATCAATTCGAGTGTCCACTGCTCAAAAAAGTACGAGGCTCCGAAGCCGCTTAAAATCAACAAACTATCCAGGCCACCAATATTCTGATTTAAGTAAATGTCACCGTAGATCAGAAAATAGCCAATACCATAAAAGGTCAATGAAACCAGAATGAAATACCACCAGGTACTCCCGTCAACGGATTTTATAAAATCGGAAAACCGATAATGCCTGGTCTGAAGAACTCCTGATCGAATAAAATACTGTGTTGAAAAGATCATCAGTAGAATATCCGAATAATTTCCAGTTGTGTTCTGCATAAGGAAGCCCTCCCACAATACATCTGTCAAACCAAGTTCCGGATGAGCTACCTGCATATAAGTATAGAGTGCAATAAGCTTAATTCCTATTGTGATTAACGTAAAGAACAGGTAGAATTGAATATAGAACGCCGTTCTGTTGACAGTGGGGGCCGAAAGGGCTGACATCGTAGAGCTCACTACTCTACCTATTTCTCCCAGGATATAATTCAGGTTTTTCATTGCATTTATTTCAATCCCCCTTCAACATTTCTTCTACTTTTTTCAGAGGCTCCGGAGGTTTTCCGTATTCGTAAGTAACACGATAAATTCTTCCATTGTGCGAGATCTCCACCCAGGCTGATCCGCCGTCGGCACAATCCGGACAACCCACTCGTTCGGGTAAGGCATAGAAGGCTTCAAGATCCACGGCTTCCAGCAATCCTTGCAGAAAATTGCTGTCCACTACCGACTCCCGGATCTTCGGCGGATTGTTCTTTGCATCTCTCCAGGCTTTGTCGGTTTCAATGACTTTGTTCAACAAGATCTTTTTCTCGTGAAAGCAATAACCCGAGCACATTCCGAAACTGCTTCCGTGAATCAGGTACTCGTTCGTGTCGACTTTTTGCGCGTTCGATCCGCTTGGTCCGGAAGCATCATGATCCTGCGTGGTCTGCCGGCTTTCCGAACAGGAGAAAAACGTCGCTCCGATGAGTACGAAGAAAAAAACAGCTTTCATCGGACAACGATTCTTGAGGTTCCTTGTACACCTTCCAACTCCACAGTGTACATCCCGGGAGACAAAGCATCGATCGATACTTCAACAAAGCTTGAAGTGACCTTTCCACGCAGCACACTTTTACCGGAAAGGTCTCGGATGATGTAAGTGTTGTTGACATGCTGATCATTGACGCTGAGGGTGATTACCTCATCGGATGGATTGGGATAAACCGTAAGCGAAGAAAGTTCGTTTTCTTTCAATCCCTGGATATCGCCCAGACGAACGACCCAGTAATCGCTCATGCCGTGATTGTAGTTAACATCGCCGTTCATGGAGCGTGTATGCCCCACCCCAATCAGACCACCGTCGCTGGTCATCCGGACACACTTGGCATGATCCTCGGCCGAACCACCCAAACTTTCCTGCCAGGTTATTGCACCGGCCGAATTCAACTTCACGATCCAGAAATCCAGACCGCCGTGATTGCCCGACACGTCTCCGTCGGATGACTCGCTGTAACCGCCCACAATATAACCTCCGTCCGGGGTTTCCTGAATGGATTTCAAATCTTCTCCGAAACTGCCTCCGAGCGTTTTGTCCCAGGTAATCGCGCCACTGGCGTCGAGTTTTACCACCCAACCGTCGATGAATCCATCGTTATTGGTTACATCGCCGTTGGTCGACATCGTATTGGTGGCAAAGGCGTAACCTCCATCGGTTGTCTGCACGATTTCCATTCCTTCTGTCCAACCGGCTTCTTCATTGCTTCCGCCATAGCATTTCTGCCAGATGATCGCACCGACACTATCCAGCTTCACTACCCAGACATCCTTTCCTCCGTGATTTCCGGTAACATCACCATCCGTAGAAGACGTGTAGCCCAACACAATGTACCCGCCATCGCTTGTTTGCTGAATGGAATGCGCAATGTCTTCGTCGCTGCCTCCGTACGTTTTCTGCCAGTCGAGGACACCGGCAGAAGTAAGTTTCACCACCCAATAGTCAGCGTTGCCCTGATTTCCTGTCACGTCGCCATTCGTGGAAAACGAAAAACCGGCAATGATATATCC
>JBNKYR010000310.1:0-3974 GCA_050300995.1 Crocinitomicaceae bacterium
CCCTCACAAACTGTTTGATCAACACCGGCATCAACCACCGGCAATGGATTCACAGTTACATCTACCTGATCCGTATTCTGACAACCATTGGCATCCGTGCCAATCACCGTATAAGTTGTTGTACCAACGACAGGAACAAAGGCCACGCCATCTGTCACTCCGTTGTCCCAAACGTAGTTCACTGCTCCCGAACCGGAAAGCGTTACAGCAGCTCCATCGCAGACTGTTTGATCAGCACCAGCGTCAACCACCGGCAACGGATTCACGGTTACATCCACCTGGTCTGTATTCTGACAACCACTGGCATCTGTGCCGGTAACGGTGTAAGGGGTTGTCCCCACGGCAGGAACAAAGGCCACGCCATCCGACACTCCATTATCCCACACATAATTCACCGCTCCCGAACCGGAAAGTGTTACAGCAGCGCCATCGCACACCGTCTGATCCGGACCGGCGTTAACTACAGGAAGTGGATTCACGGTTACATCTACCTGATCCGTATTCTGACAACCATTCGCATCTGTGCCAGTAACGGTGTAAGTTGTTGTCCCCACAGCAGGAACAAAGGCCACACCATCTGTCACTCCATTATCCCACACATAGTTCACCGCTCCCGAACCGGAAAGCGTTACAGCCGTTCCCTCGCAGACCACCTGGTCAGGACCTGCATTCACAATCGGCAACGGATTAATAGTTACATCATAAGAAATGGAATCCATGCAGCCATCCGCCGAGACGACCAACAATTGAACGGTAAAAGTGCCCGATGCCGTGTAAGTGTGTGATGGCATAAGGTACGTACCTGTAGTATTCGGAACCCCTCCAATAGTACCCGAAGACAGCGGAGTAACAGTACCATCACCAAAATCCCACTGATACGCCGTGATTACTCCCGGCGTCGGGATGGAAGATTGATCGGTAAATACTACAGGTGTATTCAGACATTCCGAAGGTGAGCTCATCGTGAAATCAGCTGTCGGAGTCGGATTTTCATTGATCGTCACATCCAGTGAAATGGAGCAACCTCCCCCCTGATAAGGTGTCATCGTACAGGTGTAGGTTCCACCTGCATAAACCGTAGTGGTCTGTGTAGTAGCACCATTACTCCAAAGATAGCCGGCAGCTCCCGGAGGGGCAGTCAGAATAGAAGAATCTCCGGTACAGATAATGTCGTTGGAAGCAGAGATCTGAGTGATCCCGCAGGATGCGTCGACATACGCGTACCCGAAATGCCCCCCCAGAGAGCAATCGCCCGCAGTAAATTCAATGGTTACGTTCTGGCCGATATAAGCGCTCAGATTCGTAAATACGGTTTCCCAGTTCTTAAACAGCACGGTTGAACCACCCCAATTGATCACCTCGTAATCAGGGGCACTGGCAGCATCTGCAATCACCGAATATTCACCACAGCTCACGCTGCTTCCAAGTGAGTCAAACACGCGCACAGTGAAATATGGCAACTGGTTCAGAGAATGTCCTGCCGGTGATTGAAAGATCACGGCATAACTGTAGGTGAACATGTAATTGCTGGCATCTACAAGAAAGGTTTGTTTCATTCGGGCCGCACGCGCTCCTGTTCCCGTTCCGTTTCCCAGCCGAACGGAAAAAGCACCACCGAGTGGATTTACGCATGGAATTCCTGTCACCGGATCAACTCCACCGCCGAAAATCGTATGATAAGGACCGGGACCTACTCCGAACTCTCCGGTAAAGCTATAAGGCGAAGCTCCCGACACATTTCCACGGGTCAACGTCCAACCGGTAAAATCACCGGACTCAAAATCCATATTTACACATGGACCATCCAACACTTTGACTCCTCCCTGAGGTTGCGTTTTTGCACCGGTCGACATCCCCGAAATCTGCGTTGTAAGATCGCTCACCAATTGCTGGTATTGCTGTTCAACATCAACTTGCTGAAGATCGACACCGTTGTTTACCTGTTGCCGGATCGCATTGAAGAAATCCTGATAGCGGGTATCCACATAATCAATCAATTGCTGGTTCTGATAGTCTGTTGAGGTCAGACCGATTTCCGATTCAAGATTCGCCAACGTTCTGCCAGCGAGAGTTTCGTCGATTGTGTGCTCGTGCTGAGAAAAAACCGAAAAAGCGGTTGAGAAAATGACAAGCAGAACCAGGCGGAAGTTAGTAGACGTTTCCATAACGGATGTTTTAGTAGGTTTCTATTTGAAAAACGCCCCGAAACACCCATGGTTGCCTGAAAATTATTGTGCATGCATTGCATTAACAATTGAATTGGAAGACAAATTCAGTGAATTAATCTACGAAATCAGCACCTCCATCTATACATTTTAAGTTATGCACGCATAAATGATTGTTTTTAACATTAGCAAAATGGCCCTTTGAATTAGCGTATTTGTCACACGGAAAAACATTTTCGGCACATTTTCCCTCTGATTTGTGCAATCAGGCGTTTTTTTAACTTTGTTTCAAAAGCCTGAAAATGTCAGAACCGTTCATCGTAATTGAGCCCGAAGGTCCACGTGTACCAATGATATTAAGCGTACCCCATTGCGGGACTGATTTCCCGGAAGAAATCAAAGATCATTACAAACCAGAACTGGCTGCATCGCCTGACGATACGGATTGGTTTGTACACCGCCTATATGATTTTGCGCTTTCTATGGGAATCACGATCATTCATGCGAAATACAGTCGCTGGGTCATTGATCTGAACCGGGACCCTGAAAGCAAACCGCTTTACAACGATGGCAGAATCATTACCGCTCTGACAACGACCACTGATTTCCTTGGAAACCCGATCTATGCTTCTCCTGAGTTCGAACCGGACGCTACTGAAACGGAACGGCGTATGGAACTTTATTACCGTCCCTACCATCAAAAAATCAGGGAGTTGCTGGAAGCACGGAAACAGGAATTTGGAAAAGCCCTGCTCTGGGATGCACATTCGATCCGTCGGATGGTCCCAACGATCCGAAAGGATGCCTTTCCTGACATGATCCTGGGTGACAATGACGGCGTTACTGCCCATCCGGATCTGATTGAAACGGCACTTTCAACGCTTCAATCGGGCGAATATGGTGTGAATCACAACACGCCATTTAAAGGAGGATATATCACACGTAGCTTTGGCATGCCGGAACAAAACATCCATGCGCTCCAACTCGAAATGAGCAAGGTGCTCTACATGGACGATGCCGAGCAGAATTACCATGAAGAACGTGCAAACAACATACGCACGATACTTCGTACTACTTTCGAATCACTTCTGAACACCCTGCAAACGATCTAAATGAAAACCTATCAGTTCAAAGGTCTCCTCCAGCGCAACGGATGGCACGAAAATATCCAGGTAACCATTGATGATCGCGGAATCATCCAGAATATTGGCCACGCACTATCCGGCACCGCCATTGAAATCGACGGATACGCCATCCCGGGGTTTCAGAATGCTCATTCACATGCCTTTCAATATGCAATGGCAGGACTGGCTGAAGTGCACAATATCGAAAGTCAATCTGATGATTTCTGGTCGTGGCGTGAAGCCATGTACGCCCTCGCGCTCAGAGTGAACCCGGATCAGATGGAAGCCATTGCTACAATGCTGTATTCCGAAATGGTTCGGCATGGTTATACCAACGTAGCGGAATTTCATTACCTGCACCATGCTCCTGACGGAAAACCATACGGAAACCTGGCCGAAATGGGAAGTCGTCTGGTTGCGGCCGCTGAAACGGCTGGGATCGGTATTACCCTCGTCCCGATATTTTATCAGAAAGGAGGCTTCGGCAAAGCTCCGACAGATGCACAATGCCGCTTTATTTCTCCTGACATTGATGCATATTACCGTTTGCTCGAAGCCAGTGAGAAAGCGTGTCAATACTATGAAGGGGCAAACATCGGAATTGGGATTCATTCCATGCGGGGTGTGGAACCTGAGATCATTGCCGACGTAGCCCGATCCGGTCGACAGGACATTCCTTTTCATA
>JBNKYR010000311.1:0-3973 GCA_050300995.1 Crocinitomicaceae bacterium
AATAATACTATCACCATGCGTACGCGGCATGTACTTATTGACCTGCGCGATGACAATCTTTGCTGTTTCCACTGCCGCCAGTGAAATGTCGACTGACGTGCCAAGCGAGCAATACCCGTGTTTATCTGGTGGTGAAACAGAAACCAGCGCCACATCAATCGGGATGATTCCTTTCTTGAACAGGGAAGGAACTTCACTCAGAAATACAGGGATGTAACTTCCATGTCCCTCGCGAACGGCCTTCCGGGTATTTGATCCCACAAAAAAGGCTTTGATCGTGAATGAGTCACTCAGCTCAGGTGCCGCGTAAGGCGCCTCACCCTCTGTGTGAATCTGGTATATGGATACGTTGGCTAATTTTTTTGCGTTGTCAGCAAGTGCCTTCACCAACAGACGCGGAACCGCCGCTGCCGAGTGAACGAAAACATGATGGCCGCTTCGAACGTGTTGAATTGCTTCTTCTGCTGAACAAATCACTTTATTTCTTCTTTTTCTTTTTGGAATCAGTTGGCATTTCGTCGTCTTCCATCTGGTCTCCGTCCGGCGCTCCGAATGAATACGTTTCACGCCCTTGCTCATCGTAGCGATGTTCTTCCAATAATTCGTCTTTCTTGTACAGGGCCTTGCGTTTGGTTACGCCATCCGGATAATACTCCATGAACCATCCTTCCTTCAATCCCTTTTTAAAGCTTTCCGAAACCTGAATGTTTCCCTGGTAATAGTACATCTTGAACTCACCGTTCTTGACACCCATGTCCCAATTCTCTGTTTTCAGTGGTTTCCCGTCGTCATAGAAGTACTTGCATTCTTCGTGACGCTTGCCCATCTTGTAGTTCAATTCCTCGATCGGAACGCCTTCAATGTTATAAACTTTGAATTTTCCATCCATCAGCCCATTCTTGTACTCCACTTCTGTCTTGATTTTGGAATCCGGATAATAGGTTCTCTTGGTCCCATGAAGCAGACCGTTGTTATAGTTTTCCCAACGAGTGGTGTCGCCGTCTTTTGTAAAAAAGATCTGCTTTCCGTGTTTCTGTCCGGCCATGTAGTTCATTTCCCAGGCCAGGTACTGCGTGCTGTCGTAATAATAGAGCCACTGCCCCTGCTCAATACCCTGTATGTGGTTGCGAACTACCTGCGGACATCCGCTCTCGTAATACGTGGTATCAATTCCGTTCTGCTTCCCGTTCACAAAATTCACGCGACGTTCCAGTGTTCCGTTCATGTGACAGGTCTCACACTTCCCGGTGAAGGGTTTCCCGGCGCCGGTAGCGTTCACCATGTCTTCATTGTTCAGGTAAACAATCCCTGATTCAGGATCCAGCTCGAGGCGTCCGTTACAATCGATCACACCGGCCAGTTTCCCGCACTGCCATTCCGCATAGCGGTTATTACGAATCACATTGTGGTTCTTATCGTACTTCAGATAGCACGAATCCTTCTGTCCGATATTGGTGATACCGATCTGCGCCGTCAAAGGCATTGCAAGGATTGAAAAAAGAAAAAGGGAAAGTACTTTCATATACTGGATTTGCCTGCTCATTATCAATTATTGTTCCTGTTTAACCGCTTCCAATGCCGAACGCATTCGTTGCGGGATTTCAGTTGTCTTCTGTGCTATATAATCAAACGCGACCAAAACGGATACACCTTTGCAGTAAACCTGTTCATCCACCTCCACGCGATAATTCAGCGAGAAACTCTTTGTTCCCAGATGTTCCACTCCCACATGAACCAACGGTCGATGCTGTAACAAGACGGGTTTTACGTAGTCGATCTCGTTCCGCAGCAAAATAATCCCGTCTTTCTCCCAATCCCAATCCATTCCCAGCAATCCTGCAAAAAAATGCATGCGCGCCGTTTCGAAATAATGAAGATACACCGCATTGTTGACATGTCCCATCTTGTCGATGTCCGAAAAGCGGATCTGGATCTCAAACGGTTTGATCATCGTTTGTCAAGTTTTTCAAAAAGCGAATTGTTGCTGATGAATTCAGGAACAATTTTCTTCATCTGCGCTACGATTGCCTCGTTGTCCTGTGAATTGAACATACTGATCAATTCATTGATCCGTTCGATCTGTCCGCTTTCTTCTTCCCGGACACGCGCTCTCAAAATCTGCGGGTGATGCGTTGGTAATGTATTTTCTTCCTTCGCCAACAATTCCTCGTACAACTTTTCTCCCGGACGCAGACCGGTAATGCGAATCTGGATGTCTTTACCAAGTTCCAGTCCACTCAACTGGATCATCTTTTTCGCAAGGTCAATGATCTTCACGGATTCCCCCATGTCGAACACAAAGATCTCTCCCCCTTCTCCCATTGTTCCCGCTTCAAGTACCAATTGACAAGCTTCGGGAATGGTCATGAAATAGCGCGTTACCCGTTCGTCGGTCACGGTGATCGGTCCTCCCTGATCAATCTGGCGCTGAAAGAGCGGAATTACCGAACCATTGGATCCCAGCACATTTCCGAAACGCGTGGTAATGAATTTCGTCTTTCCCTCCTGATTCGCTTTCTGTGCGTAAATTTCCGCGATTCGTTTCGAAGCTCCCATCACGTTCGTCGGATTCACCGCCTTGTCTGTGGAGATCATCACAAATTTCTTCACTTCAAATTCTTTGGCAAGGTCCACCAGGTTTCGTGTTCCGAGTACATTCGTCAGCACGGCCTCCGAAGGATTGTTCTCCATCATCGGCACATGTTTGTAGGCAGCAGCGTGAAAAACATATTGCGGACGAAAGGTGTTGAAGAGGTTCTTCATCCGATCGAAACTACGAATGTCGCCAATGACCACTTCGAATTTCAGTTCCGGAAATTCGGCGATCAGTTCGTTCTGCAGATCGTAAAGAGGCGACTCCGCCTGATCGAGCAAGATCAATAATTTTGGGTTGTAACGTGCAACCTGGCGAACCATTCCACTACCAATGGAACCGGCAGCTCCGGTAACAAGAATGATCTCGTTCCGCAACTCCTCGCCGATCTTTTTCTCATCGAGGGAAATGGACTTTCTCCCCAGGAGGTCGTCGATCCGGATCTTCGCGATCTGCTTCGAGGAAAATTCACCATTGATCCAACTCTTCGTGCTTGGCACCTTCTGCACCTGCACATCATTTTCGAGACAGATCTCCACTACCCGCTTACGCTTCTCCGCGTCCGGATGCTGAATGGCGATGATCAAAAGGGTAACGCCTTCCTCCTTAATGATCCTTTCCAATTGATCGGAATGGAAGATCGTAACACCTTCGAGCCGGTTTCCCGCCAGCTTTTTATTGTCGTCAATGAAGCCAATCAGTTTCCGGGATTCTTCCGTATCCTTTTCCATGGTTCGCTTGGTGATCAAACCAGAGATTCCGGCTCCATAGATCAATACACGATCGCTGACATCTTTTTGCTTCAACGATTCCATGTAGATCAGTTTGATTCCAAAACGCACACCAAGTAACAAGGCCGTGGAAGCGAGAAACTCGATCAGCAGCACCGATGTTGGCATCATGTAGAAACCATCCAGGAAATTTGCACGCAGGGCACTCAGGATCGCAAAGATGACTGTATTCAGGAAGTTGGCTGAAATGATCCGGCGCATGTCCTCCGTCGACGTATGACGCACCAGCCCTTTGTGAATCTTGAACGCGTAGAAGACAAGCAGCTTCACAACGATGTACACACCAATCGACCGGGAAAGAATTGCCCATTCCTCACGGATCAGTGTTTCTTCGGCTTTGAGGTCAAAACGGATCAGGTAAGCAAAGAAGAGCGCCAGCAGCGACAGACACAAGTCCATCACCATGATCACCCACCTGGGGATATTTGACTTCGGTAAGAGCATAAACAAAAATAAGAAGAAAGCGGGAAGTATAGACAACAGACAGGGAGACAAAAGACAGGAAGACGCATCTCGACTCCGTTCAATGCTCCGGCCTCCTTCTGACAATAGAAATCCCTAGCTATACAATCCTCCGTTAAGGTTGATG
>JBNKYR010000312.1:0-3971 GCA_050300995.1 Crocinitomicaceae bacterium
TTCCTTGTGTTCCGAAGTGTAGCGAAATCATACCGTTCAGGACTGGCTCCAAGTGGTGCAGCTAAATTCTTTGAACCAATCATCATTTTTATTCGTGACGAGATCGCCATTCCTAATATCGGAGAAAAGCACTATAAGAAATACATGGTTTATTTGTTGACCGTGTTCTTCTTTATCTGGTTTTTGAACCTTGCTGGGATGACACCGTTAGGAATTAACGTTACAGGAAACATTGCCATTACTTCCGCATTGGCGATTCTGACTTTCCTGATCACGAACTTCACAGCGAAAAAGGATTATTGGATGCACATTTTCTGGATGCCGGGTGTTCCTATCCCGATGCGGATCGTGTTGGCTCCAATCGAATTGCTGGGCGTGTTTATTAAGCCTTTCGCACTTATGATTCGTCTTTACGCGAACATGTTGGCCGGTCACCTTGTGCTGGGAGCCCTGATTGCAGCCGTATTCTATTTCAACGCCGTTGCAGCAAAAGGAGCTTTCGTCGGTTTGACCTTCTTCCTGAATTTAATCGAATTACTTGTTGCGCTTTTGCAGGCATATATTTTCACCATGCTGACAGCACTTTATTTTGGTGCGGCGGCAGAGGAACACCACCACGCAGAAGCACATCATTAATTTTAAACAGTAAATTTTAACCCTAAATAATAAACATCATGGACATTCCAAACATTGTAGGTGCAGGTTTGATCGTTATCGGAGCTGGTATTGGTATCGGACGTATCGGTGGTTCCGCTATGGAAGCGATCGCTCGTCAGCCGGAAGCAACGAACAAGATCCAAACAGCGATGCTGATCGCTGCGGCACTTATCGAGGGTATCGGATTCGCGGCACTGTTTGCTGCTTAATCCATTGAATTGAGTTCCTGCCATAACGGTTGGTTATGGCAGGACTCTTTAGGTTTAAAAACAAAAACACTTATCAGATATGGAAAAATTATGGAATGAGTTTTCGGTTGGCCTTTTCTTTTGGCAAACATTGTTGTTCCTCGCATTGCTGTTCGTACTGCGTAAGTTTGCATGGAAGCCGATTCTGAATGCTGTAAACGAGCGCGAGAAGACCATCGAAGAATCATTGGCGATGGCTGAAAAGACAAAAGCTGAAATGAAAGAGCTTCAGTCGCAGAACGAAGTTTTGCTGAAGGAAGCGCGTGCGGAGCGTGATCAGATGATCAAGGAAGCGAAAGAAACGGCTTCACGAATCGTAGCAGAAGCGAAGGACGGAGCGAAAGTAGAGGTGAATAAGATGATGGAGGTAGCCCGTGAGTCGATAAATTCGGAAAAGGCAGCAGCAATCTCCGAACTGAAAGTGCAGGTGGCTGCATTCTCTATTGAGATCGCTGAGAAAGTTGTTCGTGCTGAATTGGCGGCTGAAGAAAAGCAAAAGGCGCTGGCAAGCAAGTTGGCTGAAGATATCAATCTGAATTAATCGGAAACATGAAGAGTACAAAAGTAGCATCAAGATACGCGAAGGCACTGTTGGAACTTGCCATTGAGCAGAACAAGGTGGAGGCTGTACTTGGTGATATGAATTTCCTTTTCCAGGCAACTGATTCCCGTGAGTTTGAACTCCTGATCGCCAGTCCGATAATCAACGCTTCCAAGAAGATTTCCATTTTTGAGGTGATCTTCGATCAGTTTGAAGAATTGACCATGGCTTTCGTTAAACTGATCACCAAAAACGGGCGCGAGGATTTGTTGCCGGCGATCGCAAGTTCATTTGAACTTCAGGTGAAGGAGCATAAAGGAATCGTTCCTGTAACCCTATTGTCTGTAACTCCTTTGGATCAGGGAACTAAAGACATTATCTTTGATAAACTGAAAGGAAAAGTAAACGGTACCTTCGAGGTAACCGAACAATTGGACGAATCACTTATCGGTGGATTTATTGTACGCACAGGCGACATGCAGATCGACGCTTCAGTGGCAAGTCAGTTTAATAATTTGAAACAACGTTTAACACGATAATTTTAAAGTGCGTGCTGTGAGTAATTGAAGCATGCCAATTTAAAACTACACAAGATGGCAGATGTAAAACCAGCAGAAGTTTCTGCAATATTAAGAGAGCAGCTTTCCGGATTTCGTTCTGAAGCGGAATTGCAAGAAGTAGGAACGGTACTTCAGATCGGTGACGGTATCGCTCGTATTTATGGCTTGAAAGGCGTTCAGTACGGAGAATTGATCGAATTCGACGGAGGACTGCAGGGAATCGCATTGAACCTCGAGGAGGACAACGTTGGAGCCGTACTTTTGGGACGCTCTACGGATGTAAAAGAAGGAGACACTGTAAAACGTCTTGGTCGTATCGCCTCTGTAAAGGTAGGAGATGGTATGACAGGTCGTGTTGTTGATACGTTGGGTAACCCGATTGATGGTAAAGGACCAATCGAAGGGCAGCTTTACGAAATGCCAATCGAGCGTAAGGCACCGGGAGTTATCTTCCGTCAGCCGGTAAACGAACCACTTCAGACAGGGATCAAGGCGGTAGACGCGATGATTCCGATCGGACGTGGTCAGCGTGAGCTCGTGATCGGTGACCGTCAGACTGGTAAAACAACAGTTTGTATTGATACCATCATTAACCAAAAAGAATTTTACGACAGAGGAGAGCCTGTTTACTGTATCTACGTGGCAGTTGGTCAGAAAGGTTCTACTGTTGCCGGTATTGTAAAGAAATTGGAAGACGCCGGAGCGATGGCTTACACAGTGGTTGTAGCAGCGAATGCTTCTGACCCTGCGCCAATGCAGTTCTACGCGCCAATGACAGGTGCTGCGATCGGTGAGTACTTCCGTGACACAGGACGTCCGGGATTGATCGTTTACGATGACCTTTCCAAGCAGGCGGTTGCATACCGTGAGGTATCCCTCCTTCTTCGTCGTCCTCCGGGTCGTGAAGCATACCCTGGAGACGTATTCTACCTGCACTCACGTTTGTTGGAGCGTGCGGCGAAAGTGATCGCTGACGACAACATCGCGAAGCAGATGAATGACCTTCCTGAGTCTTTGAAAGATAAAGTAAAAGGTGGAGGTTCACTGACTGCCCTTCCGATCATTGAAACGCAAGCGGGTGACGTATCTGCCTACATCCCTACGAACGTTATCTCGATCACCGATGGTCAGATCTTCCTCGAGTCTGATTTGTTCAACTCAGGTATCCGTCCGGCGATCAACGTAGGTATCTCCGTATCACGTGTAGGAGGTTCTGCTCAGATCAAGTCGATGAAGAAAGTAGCAGGTACGTTGAAGCTTGACCAGGCTCAGTACCGTGAACTTGAAGCTTTCGCGAAATTCGGTTCTGACCTTGATGCGGCTACCAAGTCTGTACTTGACAAAGGAGCACGTAACGTGGAAATTCTGAAGCAGCGTGAAGGAGATCCTTATCCGGTAGAAAAGCAAATTGCGATCATCTACGTGGGAACAAAAGGGTTGATCCAGAACGTACCTGTAGATAAAGTGAAGCAGTTCGAAAACGAATACCTGGATTATCTGGATGCGAAGCACCGTGATACCCTGGACGCACTGAAGGCCGGAAAATACAGCGATGCCGAAACAGACGTCCTTGCACAGGTGGCAAAAGAACTTGCAGCGAAATATTAAATAAGTTTAGAGTTAAATAGTTAAGAGTTAAAGTAAGCGCTTAGCTTAATAACTTTAACTCTAAAATCTTAACTCTGCACTCTTAACTAATTGAGATGGCAAATCTTAAGGAAATAAAAAACAGGATTACCTCCATTTCATCTACGATGCAAATCACGTCAGCGATGAAAATGGTATCTGCAGCGAAGCTCAAGCGTGCGCAGGATGCGATTGTACAAATGCGTCCGTATGCGGAGAAGCTTCAGGAGATTCTTGGTAATCTGAGTGCTACTCTTGATCTTTCCGAAAATGCTTACTCTGAGCAGCGCGAGGTGAAAACGGCGTACATCATCGCTGTAACTTCCAACCGCGGTCTTT
>JBNKYR010000313.1:0-3969 GCA_050300995.1 Crocinitomicaceae bacterium
GACCACCGTGTCGAGTTGTTCGAACGCCTCTTGATCCTCATTGACCATGTATTTCGGAAGGATCAAACCTCCGGCAATCAACAATGGAAGAAAACTGCTACCTGCGTATTCTTTTCCGATCACCGCCTGAACAAGCGCTGCTCCGACTACCACACCGATGAAGGCATCCATTCCTCCCATCAACGCGTATTGCGTAGCCAGGAATAACACACCAAATGCAAGTACAAATACAATCAGATAGCCCAGCACAACCAGCGGTAAGTTTCGCTTCTCGGCAAGCCACATTTTTTGAATAAAGTACAATCCGAAGGCCCCGAAGAACAATCCTTCGAGGACATCGCTGTGCAATATATTCGAATGGTCTTCTCCGCTGCGGTGCATCAACAGTGAGAGCATGGCAAGCGCCAACAAACTCACCGAAATCTCCTGACCATCCTTGTCACGGTAAAATGAAGCGGAAACATACATGCCTCCAAGAGCTAATAAGCCAAGACTTCCCGATTGGAATCCTCCAAGGAAAACAGCCACACCGATGAAAATAAGCAGGATCGCACGCATGGCTTCCTCCTGCGAGTGTTCGCCCAGCAACTTCGTGATCACCTTTATCTTGATCCCTGCCAATTCATAGCCAACCGCCAGCAGTAAAAAACCGGTGACAAAGAACTTATTGACAAACACACCTTCTTCATGCAGGTAATGATACGTGCGGTCTTTCAGTAGAAATGTAATCAATATGCCACTGACCAACGGAACCAGGGCCCTGATGTAATCTTTCCGCAGAACCTGTACATGACTGGCAGCAAAATTGATCGCTACCATTCCAAGCAGCGCCCAGAAAAAGCCCTGGTCGGATTCCGGCAGCCTCAGCAGAAAAAAGGAAGCAACAGCCGCAAATAACAAAAAATGGATCGTGTTCAGAAAACGTTTGTTATTGCCAAGTTGCAGGATAAACGCTGCAAGTCCGACAATTCCCAAACCGATAATTGGTAGCATCATAGCAATTAGATTTTAAATGTCCCACACCAACAAAACAGCAGCGGTTTTACAGGGATACCGCCTGCGCTTTGCCAGAACAATATACGCTTTCTGGTAATACAATGCGAACTGTAGGGAAATGATTTACTCACTCGCGTGGCGGATATGAACATGAAAAACCCCACGTTTTCGGCGTAGGTCTTTCTCTTTTTCGGTTCTCTATTTCTGATGTTGCTTGTGGAAAGCAGAGAACACAAATACCCGATTTTTATAGCTGCAATAAATACCCTGGGTAGGGTTGCAAAATCAGGACAACAAAGCCGGATTTTTGAGTTCTAATTGACCCAGTTTGTGGATGTACGGATCGGAAAGGTTGTTTTCCAGCAGAAGCAGATGATCCATACGGTGACAATCCGTCCCGACAAAATCAACAATCCCCTCATCAATCATAGATCTGGCCTGCTTTACCACCTGCGGTCCGTAATGTCCGGTAAGTGAATTCAGATTGAGTTGCAGATTGATTCCCTTTGCCCGCCATTCCTTAATGCGTTCCATGGAACCAAAAAGATAAGCGTAGCGCTCTACGTGTGCAAGCACCGGCTGGTAGTCCTGGGTAAGCATCTCAAAGAAAAGCTGTTCGACCTGATTCGGTTCCGCGTGAAAAGAGAATTCGAAAAGCACGAAATTCTCTCCGAAAGTCAGAAGTTGCTCCTTGTTTCGAAGCCTGTCCAACAGGGTCTCATCGAAATAGTATTCCGCAGCGGCCTCTATTTCAACCTTGAGATTGAGTTGTTTTGCCATGGCTTGCACTTCCTTCAGTCCAGAACCAATGGTTTCCGGTGTATTTCGGAAGTAATCGCTCATAACATGCGGTGTAGTGATCACCTTTTTGTAGCCGAGGGATTCGAATTTCGCCAGCATGGCAATAGACTCATCCATTGAGCGCGAACCATCGTCAATTCCGGGAATCAGATGACTGTGCATGTCCACCGCGAAATTCGCGAGGTCGAACGGAGGCAATGCTTCCTCCTTGCGGCCGAACATTCGCGTAAATAAACTCATTTAGCGGTTCTGGTACATGTTTTCGTAATAGGTGCGGTATTCTCCACTGGTCACCTCTTCGATCCATTCCTGATTTGCAAGGTACCAATCCACCGTCTTTTCAAGCCCCTCCTCAAAGGTAATGGACGGGCGCCACCCTAATTCATTTTCCAGTTTTGTCGCGTCAATGGCATAACGCAGATCATGTCCGGCACGGTCCGTCACAAAGGTGATCAGCTCTTCACTTTCACCCGCAGCACGATTCAGTTTTTTATCCATCAGTCGGCACAGATAGCGAACCAGGTCAATGTTGGTCCACTCATTCAACCCGCCAATGTTGTATGCCTCACCGATCCGACCTTTATGGAAAATCGTATCAATGGCGCTGGCGTGATCATTTACCCACAACCAGTCACGAATATTTTCGCCCTTTCCATAGACCGGCAGCGGCTTCTTCTGCACGATATTATTGATCATTAACGGGATCAGTTTCTCGGGAAACTGGTGACTTCCGTAATTATTCGAACAGTTGGAGATCTTCACTGGCAATCCATACGTGTGATAGAAGGCACGTACGAAATGATCGGAAGATGCCTTGGATGCGGAATACGGACTTCGCGGGTCATAGGCCGTTGTTTCGGTGAACAACCCTTCTGATCCAAGTGAGCCATATACTTCATCGGTAGAAACATGGTGGAATACATGTTCTCCCTCCTTCCAGTTGTTTTTTGCATGTTGCAGCAAATTCACTGTTCCGGCCACATTTGTCAGTACAAATTCCATCGGCCCTTCAATTGAACGGTCCACGTGCGATTCGGCAGCTAGGTGAATTACGTCGGCGATTGCATACTTTTCAAACACATCAGCAATTGCCTCAGAATCACAAACATCAGCCTTTACAAAGGCATAATTTGCTGCGGACTCTATGTCCTTGAGATTATTGAGATTCCCGGCGTAGGTAAGCTTATCCAGGTTCACAATCCGGTAATCGGGATAGTTATTGACCATCCTTCGCACCAGATGTGATCCGATAAACCCGGCTCCGCCCGTAATCAGGATATTTCGTTTCCAACTCATTTTTACAGACTCCAGTATTCCATTTCGTGGATCTTCCCTTTGAAGATTCCCTTCACATCCACAAATACACCCAGGTCGTCGCGCATCATCTCACGGAAATCCGCTTCAGACAACTTCTTGTATTCGTTGTGATTTACCGCCACGATGATTGCATCATAATCATTGGTCGGATTGGCTGTCAATCCCACGCCATACTCATGCAGCATTTCGTCAGTGGAAGCATGCGGATCCACAAGGTCAACATGCACCTGGAACGATTTCAATTCGGAGATGATATCAATCACTTTCGAATTACGAATATCCGTAACATCCTCCTTGAACGTAGCTCCCATCACGAGCACCTTTGCATCCTGAATATGTTTTCCTTTGGCAAGGATCTTCTTCACGGTTTGCTTCCCGATGTAGAAGCCCATGGAATCATTCACGTAGCGACCACTGTTGATCACCTTGGAATGATATCCCGCCTGCTGTGCCTTGTGCGTCAGGTAATATGGATCCACACCGATACAGTGTCCACCTACAAGTCCGGGAGTAAAGTTCAGAAAGTTCCATTTGGTTCCTGCCGCTTCAAGGACGTCGAAAGTATTAATTCCCAGTTTATTGAAAATGATCGAAAGCTCGTTGATCAAGGCAATGTTGACGTCGCGCTGCGTATTTTCAATGATCTTAGCAGCCTCAGCCACTTTGATGGTCGGCGCACGGTGAACACCGGCTTTCACAACCAATTCGTATGTTTTTGCAATCTCTTCTCCGGATTCCAGATCATCGCCACTCGACAATTACGGCCCGGCGACTATGTCTCGCTCGAGAGTGGAGAACTCGGGGTTGTTACGGATATCAGTTGGCGCAATGTGACGATCAAGAGTCACCCTGACG
>JBNKYR010000314.1:0-3968 GCA_050300995.1 Crocinitomicaceae bacterium
AGTAGCAAAAGGAACAAATGTGTTGTTCGCCGCGGGCAAGTTCACGATCACATGCCAGACAAAGGTTCGGAAAAATCAGGTGTGAGATATCGCTGAAGGGGGTCAGTTTTTTGAATGGGATCAGCTTGGTCATAGGGTTTGAATCAGGGCAAAGAAGAGCAATTCACAATCCGGTGTTCAAAATAACAAAAAAGGTGTATTGAAAAAAGCGAAGAAGCGCGCTAAATTTATAGAACCGGATTTAAATGACTGGTCGTAAGGCGGCTGATGAATACGGGATATTTATCGACAAAGCAAGGGATTAAAACTGTGAATATCTTTATTCATTTTGTTGAAAAAGCCCTCAGCTATTGTCACCACAGGGATTCAGATTTTAAATGTTGATAACGTTAATAAATTGTGAATTTCTTTAGTTGGTAGAAGAGAGATTTTTGACAATTTTTGTATGCCTCTTATATCGAAATCACCGGCAGACTGCACTCGATTTTAACACGGAGGAAACATAAACTTTATTGGACAAAAAATCGAAAAACGAAGGTTTTTCGCCTTGGATACGTACGTACTTAAAAACAGAAGAGATGGCACAATTAGAACCGATTTTAGAAGAAAACAAGAACCGTTTCGTTCTTTTCCCTATTCAACACGATGATATTTGGGCTTTCTACAAGAAGGCTGAGGCCAGCTTCTGGACAGCTGAGGAAATTGACCTTGCACCGGACCTTATTGACTGGGAAACGAAGTTGAACGACGATGAGCGTCATTTCGTGAAACACGTACTGGCATTTTTTGCTGCTTCTGATGGGATCGTAAATGAAAATCTGGCAGAAAACTTTTTGTCAGAAGTACAGTACACCGAAGCGAAATTCTTTTACGGATTTCAGGTGGCGATCGAGAACATTCACTCGGAAACGTATTCCCTGCTGATTGATACGTACATCAAGAACACCGAAGAAAAGAATTACCTCTTCAATGCAATCGACACGCTTGACTGTGTACGCAAGAAAGCAGATTGGGCTTTGCGTTGGATCGAGGAAGGAAGTTTTGCAGAGCGTCTGATCGCATTTGCTGCGGTTGAAGGAATCTTCTTCTCTGGTTCGTTCTGCTCGATCTTCTGGTTGAAGAAGCGTGGACTGATGCCAGGACTTTCCTTCTCCAATGAGTTGATCTCACGTGACGAAGGTCTGCACTGCGATTTTGCTTGTTTGCTGTACAACAAGCACGTAGTGAATAAACTTCCGGTGGAGAAGGTACGCGAGATCATTGTGGATGCCGTGGAGATCGAAAAGGAATTTATTCTTGATGCTCTTCCGGTAAAACTGATCGGAATGAACAGCGACCTCATGTCACAGTACATTGAGTTTGTAGCAGATCGACTGTTGGCAGAGTTGGGTTGTGAGAAAGTTTACAACGTAACCAACCCATTTGATTTCATGGAAATGATTTCCATTCAGGGAAAAACCAACTTCTTCGAAAAGCGTGTTGGCGAATACCAGAAAGCAGGTGTTTTGAACAATGACGCAAACCAGACCTTTAGCCTTGACGAAGATTTTTAATAAAACCAAAATAACTAAGCGCCCATGTATGTTGTAAAAAGAGATGGAAGAAAAGAGGCTGTGAAATTTGATAAGATCACGGCCCGGATTGTAAAGATGTGTTACGGCCTGGATCCTCTTGTGTCGCCGGAAGCGGTGGCAATGAAGGTAATCGAAGGGTTGTTTGACGGGGTGACAACGGTGCAACTGGACAACCTGGCTGCAGAGGTGGCGGCTGCCAAAACAATCGATCACCCGGATTATGCGTTGCTGGCATCGCGTATTGCGGTTTCAAACCTGCATAAGGAAACAAAGAAGTCCTTTTCGGATGTAATGACGGACATGTACAACTATATCGATCCGAAGACAGGGGAGAGTGCATCCCTCATTGCTGAAGATGTCTATGAGATCATCATGGAGCACAAGGACCGTTTGGATTCAAGCATTATTTACGACAGAGACTTCAGATACGATTATTTTGGTTTTAAAACGTTGACGCGCTCGTATTTGTTGAAACTGGACGGTGAGATCGCTGAGCGTCCGCAACAAATGCTGATGCGTGTGGCAGTTGGTATCCATAAGAACGATATTGACTCTGCTATCAAAACATACAACCTGATGTCTGAAGGCTGGTTTACGCATGCGACACCAACACTCTTCAACTCAGGAACACCAAAGCCGCAGATGTCATCGTGCTTCCTCCTGACAATGAAGGAAGACAGCATTGAAGGAATTTACGATACGCTGAAATCCTGTGCGCAGATCTCACAATCTGCCGGAGGTATCGGACTGGCAATTCATGATATCCGTGCAACCGGTTCATACATCAAGGGCACCAACGGAACCTCCAATGGAATTGTACCGATGCTGCGTGTGTATAACGATACTGCCCGTTATGTGGATCAGGGTGGAGGTAAGCGTAAAGGATCGTTTGCTATCTACATTGAGCCATGGCATGCAGACGTTTTCGATTTCCTGGACCTGAAGAAGAACCACGGAAAAGAAGAACAACGTGCACGTGACCTGTTCTATGCACTTTGGATTCCGGATTTGTTCATGAAGCGTGTGAAAGAGAACGGAAACTGGACTTTGATGTGTCCGCACGAATGCCCGGGACTTTCCGAAACGCACAGCGCAGAGTTCGAGGAGTTGTACACGAAGTACGAAGCTGAAGGACGCGGAAGAAAGACAATCAAGGCACAAGACCTGTGGTTTAAGATTTTGGAGTCTCAGATCGAAACAGGAACGCCATACATGCTGTACAAAGATGCGGCAAACTCGAAGTCGAATCAGCAGAACCTTGGTACGATCAAGTCGTCCAACCTCTGTACGGAGATCATCGAGTACACAGCACCGGATGAAGTAGCGGTATGTAACCTGGCTTCTCTTGCCCTGCCGAAGTTTGTGACGGAAGAAGGAACTTTTGATCACGAGCGCCTGTTTGAGGTAACTTACCAGGCAACAGTGAACCTGAACAAGATCATCGACGGAAACTTTTATCCGGTAGAAGAAGCGCGTCGCTCCAACATGCGCCACCGTCCGATCGGATTGGGTGTTCAGGGATTGGCAGATACCTTCATCATGATGGGCTTCCCATTTGAGTCGGAAGAAGCACGTGCGCTGAACCGTGAAGTGTTCGAAACGATTTACTATGCATCGATGACCGCATCAAAAGATCTGGCCAAAGTGGACGGACACTACGAAACATTCCCGGGTTCACCGGCATCGAAAGGAATTTTCCAGTTCGATATGTGGGGTGTAACGCCAACCAGTCGTTGGGAGTGGGATGTGCTGAAAGAAGAAGTAAAAGAGCACGGAATGCGCAACTCACTGTTGCTGGCTCCAATGCCAACAGCATCTACTGCGCAGATCCTTGGAAATAATGAGTGCTTCGAGCCGTATACGTCGAACATTTATACCCGTCGTGTATTGTCCGGTGAATTCATCATCGTGAACAAGCACCTCCTGAAGGACCTCGTAAAAGAAGGTCTGTGGAACAAGGAAATGCGTCAGAAGATCATGGCAGCGAACGGATCAATCCAGAGTATTCAGGAGATTCCACAGCACTTGAAGGATTTGTATAAAACAGCCTGGGAGATCTCTCAGAAGGCGATTATTGATCAGGCAGCAGACCGCGGTGCATACATCTGCCAGTCGCAGTCCTTGAACATCTTCATGGAGAATGCCAACTTCGGAAAGCTGACGTCAATGCACTTCTACGGTTGGGAAAAAGGACTGAAAACAGGAATGTACTACCTCCGTACAAAAGCCGCAACCGACGCGATCAAATTTACGATCGATAAGGCTGCGATCGAAGAGCCAACAGCGAAAAGCATTGAAGAGGCTCAGGCGGAAGTAGCATGCTCACTGGATGACCCGGACAACTGTGAAATGTGCGGGAGTTGATAACTAATTGTGTATCAAGATGCACATATG
>JBNKYR010000315.1:0-3931 GCA_050300995.1 Crocinitomicaceae bacterium
AAATAAAACTCACCCATTCTCAGACCAAAAAAACCTTTGAACTCCTCATTCAGGCAACAACACCCGGATGCCTTTATGATCTTGCTCCTGGCACATATACATACGAGGTATTTACCACATTCACGAATACACAGGTGAATAATTCGCAAATCCAGATTACTGAGGGCAAAACAAGTGAATTTACGCTTCCGAATGACAATTATAATTAAGGGGGATTTATAAAAGGACAATTGGTCAGAACTGATCAATTGTTGCTTAAGGAGATCTCTGAGGGCTTCAATATTCCTGGGACAGACAAAGTCCGGGAAAAACTGGAGGAGAATCGAAATCGCCGCAGAAGGTAGGGCGATTTTTTTCTATTCAAAATCAGTATCTTGTCATCTCTCTGAATGCAATGTCAAAGATACTTTCACTTGTTTATTTACTAACCGCTCTGACCTCCACGGCACAGGAAACAATGTGCAAAGGCAATGAGTTGGCAACTATCCCGGGCATCGTTTCCCGTACGGATTCTAATGTGATCTTGCTGAGCGTGCCAATGAGCGCTACCATCGAAGTGGGCCAGCAGGGAGAGTTGTACAGACCGAAATCCGTGAATCTCAAGAAAGGGAAGATGAGCTGGAATAAGTACCTGGCAGATGTGGAGGTGATCCGGAAAGATCCTCGTGGTTTGGTCGCGTTGAAACTGAAGGGGGAGGTGGAATCGCAGGATCTGGTACTTGCTGTTTTCGAAGTCATTTTTAAAGTGCATGTGTCGGACGAACTGGAGCTTCAACTGTTTGAATACAATTCCTGTACACAACGCACCGCATTGAAAAATGATACGCTGGCGTATGGGGTTGGTTGTACGTGTGAGGGACGTAAACTGGGAGAATGGAACTATTATTCATCGGACGATCGTCTGGTGTTCTCGGAAGTTTATGACAAGCACGGCTATCGCACCGGAAAGTACAAAGCATACTATCCCAATGGTCAGGTAAGATCGGAAGGTAAGTTTGCGGACGATCAGCGCATCGGAAGTTGGAAGAATTATTTTCCCGACGGACGTGAAGCTTCCTCTACCAGTTATCAGAAGGACGGCCGACCGGTAGGAGGGCAGTATTTCTACAACGAAGCCGGAATGCTCGTGAATGAAACACAATTTATGGAGACGCCTTTGGGGACCGGTTGGCACAAAGAGTGGTACGACAACGGTAAATTGAAAGTGAGCTGCAATTTCAAGCTGAGCGGAATAGAAAACTATTTCCGGGTTTTTTACGAGAGTGGTCATCCGAAGCATAGTATCTGGTTGCATGGATCATCGGGACTTGTAAGTGATAGTACTTTTTATCCGGATGGTCAGTTGAGATCTGCAGGTTTCTTCAGGCCGTCGAGTCCGGATATTGAATGGTCCAGGCGGTTGGAGGTTCCGGCACATCTGGAAGCACTCGATGTTCAGATATCGGGTGATAGTACCGGTGTCTGGAGTTTATATTGCGAAAATGGATTGCAGAGGGGAGAGGTAGGATATAAATCGGGGTTGCGTTCGGGATCATTTTCCTTTTATTATCCCGATGGAAGCCCGGAGAGAAGTGGGGCTTATGATTCCGGAATGCCAACCGGAGCATGGAAGTTCTTTTATCCGAGCGGACAGCTTCGGACTTCCGAAGAATATTATGCGGGTGAATTGAATGGCCCCATAGAACGTTATGCAGAAAACGGTCAGATTGTTCTTCGGGCTAATTATGAGTTTGGCAAATTTTCAGGGAAGTACGCTACGTTTCATGAAAACGGAAAGCCGCTGACCAGGGGGGGCTATGGCGTTGGGGCCGAAGCTGGGCTTGAAACCGGCACGTGGATCGAATACTACGAATCGGGAGCGAAGAAATCCAAGGGCAAATACGAGAGTGGAAAGAAGGTGGGAACCTGGACGACGTGGGATGCTTCCGGGGTAAAAAGCAAACGGGTTTTCTGATAAGATGACGATGCTGTTCATTGCACTCGCTTTCAGAACATCAAAATTCAAGACAAGCACTTTGAAATGAAGTAGCGAAAATCACTTCCGGGATGTATATTTACAAAAATCACCGATGGTCACACAAATGAAAATACGGGTTCTTTTTGCACTTGCTTTGCTGAGTGTTCTTTCCATCTCAGGAAGACAGGCTTTGGATAAGCCGCCGAAGAACTTTCATGTGATTGAAGAAGAAGTATTGTATCGTTCCGGACAGCCGAACGGAAGAGGAATGGAGTACCTGCAAGCCATGGGGATCAAAACAGTATTGAATCTGCGCTACCACTTTGGAGACAAACATGAAGTGCGTAACACTTCCCTGAAGATGATCTGGTTGAAGATGAAAGCGATGGAGATTACCCTGGAAGATATGGAGAATGGATTGATTGCGATTCGGGATGCGCAGAAGCCAGTGTTGATCCATTGTTATCATGGATCTGATCGCACCGGATGTCTGGCTGCCTGTTACCGCATGGTTTTTCAGGATTGGCCGCGCGAAAAGGCAATCGAAGAGTTTCGTCGTGAAGATTATGGGTACAATTATCGTTGGTTTCCGAATCTTCTGGAATTCCTCGAAGAGGTAGACGTGACTGCATTAAAAGCAAAGATTCTTGGAACGGAAGAAAGGTAGCATCGCAAGAATTGCGTAGACTTCGGGACTAAATTCTTTCGGATAAAAGTTACCTTTATCTAATCGGGCTGCACGGCGAAATCAAATGAAATTACCAGTTGTGAAAAACGATCAGCAAACACGGGAAATCGAATTGCCACATGATGCGTACTTTAACGATCTGATTCATCGTGAGTATAGCCGCATTGGTAAACTCGGACACATTTATCTGGATTATACGGGAGGAAATCTCTATGCGCAATCGCAATTGGAAAAACACTACGAATTGCTCAGTCAAAACGTATTCGGAAATCCTCACTCAACGAATCCAACCTCCATGTTCGCTACACAATTGGTGGATGAGGCACGTAAAAAAGTACTTGAATTCTTCAATGCGGAAGATTACTTCTGCATTTTCACTTCGAACGCATCCAATGCGCTTAAAGTTGTAGGGGAGTGTTATCCTTTTGCCGATAACGGATACCTGCTGTTACTAGCCGATAACCATAATTCGGTGAATGGGATCCGGGAATATTGCCGGAACAAGGGAGGTACATTTTCTTACCTTCCCGTACAATATGAAGATTTGAAGATCGATGCAGGTATGTTGCAGAAAGAACTCGAATCACACGGTGACAAAACCAATAAATTATTTGCGTATCCTGCACAATCGAATGTTTCAGGTGTGAAGCATGAACTTTCCTGGGTAAAGAAAGCCTCCGATCTCGGTTGGGATGTGGTGCTTGACGCTGCGGCTTTCGTGCCGACTTCCCGTCTGGATCTGAAAGAAATTCAGCCTGATTTTGTTTCGGTATCCTTTTATAAGATCTTTGGTTATCCGACCGGACTGGGTTGTTTGCTGGTGAAGAAATCGAAGTTTGACAAGTTGAAGAAACCCTGGTTTGCTGGCGGTACTGTGACTCTTGCTTCGGTTCAATCTGCCCATCATTATCTTGCTTCCAACCATGAACGCTTTGAGAATGGTACCATCAATTACCTTGATATTCCTGCCATAAAGATAGGTCTGGATTTTATCGAAGAGATCGGGATGGACCGGATCGGGGAGCGTATCAAAGGATTAACCTCATATCTCTACCAAAAACTTACAGCGATCCGTCACGATTCGGGAGAAAAAGTGGTACGTATCTTTGGCCCCGAGGATCGATCAGATACCGGAGGAACCATCATAATGAATTTCTTTGACAAGGAAGGAAAGCCGTTTCCATTTGCAGCAGTAGAGGAAAAAGCAAACAGGCAGTTGATCTCTATCCGTTCGGGCTGTTTTTGTAATCCGGGAATTGATGAGGTAAACAACTGCATTACGACCG
>JBNKYR010000316.1:0-3924 GCA_050300995.1 Crocinitomicaceae bacterium
CCACACGATCCTTCATTGGCTGACGCATGACCTCCAGCACTGATCGTTTGTATTCCGGTAATTCGTCGAGAAACAAGACTCCGTTGTGCGCCAGGGAAATCTCGCCGGGCTGGGGATAACCGCCACCGCCAACAAGTGCCACATCCGAAATGGTATGATGGGGTTTACGGAACGGTCGCTCCGTAATCAATCCCTTTCCGGCACTGACCTTTCCAACTACCGAATGAATTTTAGTCGCCTCCAGAGATTCAGCCAGAGACATTGGGGGAAGGATCGTTGGCAGCCGCTTTGCCAGCATGGATTTTCCGGCACCCGGTGGACCGATCATCAACAGATTATGACCTCCGGCGGCGGCAATCTCAAAGGCCCGCTTGATATTCATCTGCCCCTTGACATCACTCAGATCCAGCGTATCGCACAAGGTATGCTGGTGGAACATTGCATTCATGTCCACCCGTTGTCGGGACAACGTATTTTCACCTTTGAGAAATTGCACGACATCGTTAAGATGACTGGCCCCGTATACTTCCAGCCCTTCTACCATAGCGGCTTCAAGCGCATTTTCCTTCGGCAAAATAATACCCGTAAACCCTTCCCGAATGGCGGTCATCGCGATAGGTAAAGCTCCCTTCAATGGTTTGAGCTTACCATCGAGTGACAGTTCCCCCAATAGCATAAACTGCCTCAAACGATCAGCCGGAATCTGCTCACTGGCCGCCAGAATCCCAATGGCTATCGGGAGATCGAACACCGAACCTTCTTTTCGCAGGTCTGCAGGAGCCATGTTTACAGTGATTTCCTTTCCGGGGTAGCGGTATTCATTGTTGGTAAATGCAGCCTTGATCCGCTGCTGACTTTCCTTTACGGCAGAATCCGGCAATCCGACCAGAAAAAAATTGATTCCCTGTCCCAGGTGGACTTCGATGGTAATGGTAACGGCGTCAATGCCAAATACGGCTGCGCCATAGGTTTTGACTAACATAGTGGTTGTTTTGGTAGGTTAATTAGTAATGGAAGGATGAACTTCTTTTCTTTAAGTTAAAGAAAATCTTCCTTTGGAAATCAAGGCACAAAAAAAGTCTTCGAAATTGACTCGAAGACTTTCCAGGTAATATATAAGAAGTTTAAGACTTCCCTGAGAGTAGCATACTTCGTGAAAACTGATCCTGATCAATCCAGTATGCAGCTTCAGCACTGCTTTCAGGGAAATTGTGGAATGCCGGAAATAGCTTCAGGAAGCCTTCCGATCCGACGAGTTTCTCTACGGCAGCAAAGGCTGTTGCTATGATCAATAAAATAGCTGCATAAATTTCATCAATAGTGAGTGACGGAATCTTGTTGTGCAGATCTTTAAATGCCTCCTGGGCTACTTCCCGACAGGCAAAAATCCCAAGTACCTGGGCTGCATCAAAATCCATTTGTGCCAACCAATGGGAGAAATAGTCATCCGGGACCTTGTTGGTTGGAGCATATTCCTTTACCAGCGCATCCCAGGCAGTCGTATTAAGACCGTAGTCTCCATAAAAGAAACTGGAAATACTGTAACCGTTTGCCTCCGTCACCCGCAAGGGATCCCCGTTTTCCGAACCTGTCGCAAACAACACCTGATTAGCCACCATGTGACACACACCGTCTACTGCGTAATAGTAGATCGCACCGTTTTGAGGAACATCTCCACCCGGAAATGCTATTGGCTCCGTCATCGATTCCACCAGATTTTTTGCTATGGTCACATTTCCTGTTTGGGACCCGATTGCGCCATCCGGATTGTGATTCACGCCACCCGAACCGCCTGGATGATAGATCCCCCAGCAATACCAGTAGTTATTGCCCGCAGGTACTTGATCAATTGTTTTATAATCGGTTCCTACAATTGAATAATCAGTTACCCATGTATGATCCAAAAATCCAATCGGAGATGTCAGGGGATTAGCCCAGGCATAAAGTGTATCAGACATAATAAATAGTATTTAAGTTAGAAGGTCAAGATAGATGATAATGGGAGAACGCAACCCGATTTTTACCGGAACGGACTTTTCTACCTTCACAGATTTAAGACATTTCACGTATTTACTGCAGTTTTTTACCAAGTAGATCAAACCTGATAAAAGGCCGTTAATTGGCATGTTCGACCAGTTATCAACACACAAATTACAGTATTTATACCTGCAAAAAATCGTACTTACCCGGAAAAATAAATCAGGTATTTATACGCCGGATTCAGGCACTTTTACTCTTGATGAAACTTAGGCGCCCCTCTATTTTTACACTCTCGGATTGCATTGCAGATGTGATCGGACATAACCAACCACTTAGCACTGGCCAACCCGCCATCTTCCCTAGGTAACATGTGTTCCGACCTTGTCGCAGTGTACCGTACGCGAACTAACTAACTGGAATTTCACATGTTGCACCGATATGATTTTTGAGGTCTTAAAAATTCTCTCAGGAGAGGTAGAAACGTATATCGGGTCCACCGTAAAGATGGAAAATGTCGCAATGCTCGACAACCAGAACGACAACAATCAGAACCTGGGTAATAAGGTACTTCTCACATTATTGAATCTCGGCGAAGAAGGAGCACTCAAGAACTTTCCCAATCAGGAAATTTCAGGTTCCAGGGTCATTAACAAACCGCGGATCGTCAATCTGAATCTCTATCTGCTTTTCAGTGCTAACCGAACCTCGTACGATCAATCGCTGATTGACATTGCGAACATCATTGAGTTCTTTCAGGGCAAGAAAGTTTTTACCCAATCCAATACTGTTTATAACCGCCAGAGCGTCGAACTTCAAAACATTGACAACTTCAGGTTTACAGTAGAATTGTATACTCCAACCTTCGAAGAACTCAATTATATATGGGGAAGTCTCGGAGGAAAACAACTGCCTTCAGTACTCTATAAACTGAGCATTGTTCAGATCGAGCGTGAGGCAGTGATCGGACAAGCAGGACGTGTATCTGAAACAAATCTTGACAGCCGTAGCAACTTATGAGTTTCGAAACCACATACCGCACACTTTTTGAGATCAAATTCAGGCATCATTACTTCCTGGATGAAGGCGAAGATGAATTCGATGAAGCACTCAATGAGGAGTGGATGGTCAACAACCTCCGTGCTTTTGACATTCGCGAAATCCTGACCATTACACCATCTGAGGCTACGATGAAAAACATCCGCAACGGTCGTGGACGCTACAACCTCACGAAAGATACACTGACTGTATTACTTCGCTCGGATGGCAGTGACCCGGACAAGCCATTCATTGATTTCCTGGACAATACAAATTTCGATTTTACCCTGGGAATTAAGGATGCTTTCTTTGAAAATTACACAGAGATTGATATTGACCGGAGCAAGCTTTTTTTCCTTTCAAATAAAACCCCGGATACTTCCGTAGAAGACACAGCTCAAACCGTAGTATTCAGCAAGTTTACCCAATTCGGAACCTCCAGCAGTGAAATCGACATCGACATTTCTGAAGATTTTTCAGACATGGAACTTGTTGGAAAGATTGGAATCATTCGGGTTTGTTTCGATGGAGATGTGGGAGAAATTGACCTTACTGACGGTGCAGGATCGTTTGCCAACACCACCCCTTCCGTAACAGTCGATTTTGAGAATCGCGAGACACTGTGGAGATACATCGATACCTCTGACGGCTCTACGATCTTTACCACTACGGCTAAACCCCTGACGAAATTCGGTTACATCAAGATCACACATTCCGGGACTGATTATCCGAATCCAAATGCAAACCTAATCATCGATGAGAGTGGTACACTCTACTCGGAGATATTCATATAAAAAGAATAATCTTTAATATTATTTAAACGTTATCTGGCAATTGATTATAGAGCATATTTTTAAATTCAATAATAAGAAATGATTAAAATTCGAACATTGCCACCAGTTTGTATAT
>JBNKYR010000317.1:0-3918 GCA_050300995.1 Crocinitomicaceae bacterium
ATGTGGATACCACCAACAATTTCAAATCGTATTGTGAACCCGTACTTGCCAGCTACGACCCAAATGACAAAAAAGTACTCCCAACAGGTACCTGCGACGATTACGTCTATCTGGATCAAACGCTCACGTACACGGTTCGCTTTCAAAACACGGGAAATTCCGAGGCCATTCACGTAAATATCATTGATACCATCGATGCAAACATGGACCTGAGCACTCTTGAAGTGCTCGGCAAAAGCCACCCCGGACTGACGGTTACTTATATGGGAGATCACGAGTTACAGTTCAACTTCCAGAACATTCATCTCCCTGACAGCACTTCCGATCCTGTAGGAAGCAACGGCTACGTCATTTTTAAAATTTCCCCAAAAGCAGGAATTCCTGTTAATTCTGTCGTAAGCAATGAGGTGAACATCTTCTTTGATTTCAATTCACCGATCCTGACCAATCAGGCAACAGTGACGTTTACCGATAGCATTCCGTGTATCGACATCGACTATACGGGATTGGATGAATGGAACAACGAACAGGCATTCGCTGTTTATCCGAACCCGGCGAATGATGAGATCAACTTCCTCATCGAGGATACCCGATCACATTCGCTGACCATTTACGGATCGGTAGGTTTCGTAGTTCTTTCGACGGAAGTTGTCGACGGAAGCAGTGTTTCTGTAAGAGACCTGCCCGAAGGATTATACTTCCTTCAACTAGACGGGGCTTCGGTCGTCAGGATGGTGAAACATTGATCCAAGAGTGATAGCACAAAAAAAGGCGGCCCTTTCGGACCGCCCCTTCCTGTGCGATTGCACTGATTATTGTTTGACGAATTGGGTCGTATAGACTTTATCTCCGGTGATCACTTTCGCGATGTAGATTCCGGAAAGTGAATTCTCAAGATTTACATGAGCGCTGGCAAAGTTGGATCCTGCAGTCATTTGACGGCTCAGTACTTCACGACCAGTCATATCGAAGATCACGAGATGCGCGTCATTATCTACTTTCCCTGTCAGTTCCACGTCAAACTCGCCACTGTTCGGGTTCGGATACACGCCAAAACGTTCCGGCAATTGCATATCTTCCAAACCTACGGTGAATCCCACAGAGAAATCATAGCGGTGGAAGTTCCCGAAATCCTGCGGGAAGGTTTCAATCATCGGTCCACCTACCTGCTTCACACGGAAAGTTCCGTTCGTTTCTCCTTCCACCTGTGCGGAATACCAGAAACCGGTACCGTCGCTGTCCGAATCTTCGATCACGATCGTGTAACAACCCGGAGCCAGGTCAAAGGTATCTTTGTAATTGGTGGAGTTGCTGAAAACAGTCTGTTCGAAGATCACGTTGCCATCCGAATCCGTCATTCTCCACTTATTCTCTGAAGCTTTGTTATTAGTCGTGTACCAGATAAGGAACGGACCTGTAATCGACTCCGGTGCCTGGAACTTCACTTTTTTCAGGTTGTTCTGTGCGTATTCGTCGTCGCCGCTACCGTTCACATCGTACACCTGTGCCGAGAAAGTCATTGCTCCGTTGTAATCCTGCCACCACGACTGGTCCGCAACTGGGATTTCCACGATCTCCTTTTCCAGGAAAGCAAGGTTTCCGTTCCACTGGTAGTCGATGAAGTCACCGTAACTGATCCAAATGCGAATCTTGCAACTGGTCATTGCTTGCTCTCCGGTATTCTGAATAATCACACGCGGATTCGAACAGGTTGGATTCCATTTCTGGTAGTACTCGTAATTGTTTGGATTCAACACGTCTACCAGGGCTGCATCACGCTGGAAGTTTGGCGCAGAATAGGAGATCAGGTCCATGGCCACCACGTAGTTTCCACTTGCCTGTTGCGGATCCCCGGTCGGAACCGGAGAAATATCGTAATCAATGGCCACTGTAGATCCCGGAGTTACGTAAGGTGTGATCTCATGATCGTATTCCGGTACCAGGTCGCCGGGACACCATCCTTCACGCGCATATGGCCAGGTTCCTCCCTGTTCAGGGATCGGGCTGTCACCACATGCTGTTTCTCTCCAGATATTCCAGTTGAAACGTTCCACTCCGTCAAGATAGATCATGTGGTCTTTTTTCTGCCATTCGCAACACGCCCCGTTTCCTACCTGTCCGTGCCCCGACATACGGGTTTTGATCTTGAACATGGAAGAAGTGTCGGACAAGAGTACATTGGTGGATTGCAAAACCACATCATTGTCTAGGTTTTCATACGAATAGCTTTTCCAGTCGTTCCAGATCGGCTCGCGCTTGTGTACGTCACGCGGCGGAATTCCTTCAATAAAGGCAAACTTCAGGTCGATGAGTTCCTGGGTATTGTGCGCTGCAAGGTCTACAATATCGTGCAGGTACATTTGATAATCCGTTACATCGTAGATCCATGTAAATCCGTTTGGTCCAAGGTCAAACCCGATTCCGTAAGGTGTAATGTAGCGACCGATCTCTACATCATGGATAACTTCATACGGTGCTTCATAATATGTGATCGTTGAATTATTGATAGTGGTATTACCGGTGAAAGGTACCGAAGCCAGAACGTTCAGGTTCTCATCGTACATATTCTCTGAACCGGAAGGTGTTGCCCGAAAAGCATTCACAATCTCAAAGTGATGATTCACCTGTGCGAATTCGAAAACCACTTCCGGTTCTTTGGTAACCTGATACGGTACGATCAACGATCCGGCGGTTCCTGCAGTTCCCTGTCCAAAAGAAAGACGTCTCCGCGGCTGCGCAACTGCTTCCACCAACGGACGTTCCGTAAAGTCGATCATGTCCAATGCGCTCGGCATGAGCAGGTAATCGTTGGAAGACATATCGTACGCGGTTGAATTATCGTCGAAGGTGTAGTAAACCATCAGATCGTTCCAGTTCGGGTGTGTATTGTCAATACGCTGCTGATACCACGCTGCGATTATTGCATCGTCTACCGCAGCATTGTACAGTTGAAACTCGTCGATCTTTCCGGTCCAATGATTCCCCAGGCTTCTGCTGGCACCAATCACCAGACGGTGCAGGTAACCCACTTCACGATCAAGATTGCTTCCACTGTGCCAGAGAACTCCGTCACGGAAGATCTTCATCTCCCCGGTACTTTGCTTCTTCACAAATGCCCAATGGTGCCACTCATTATCAATATCCGTGGTGGTCATGGACTTATTGATCCGGTCGTAACCGCTCCCTGTCCCACAATCCCAGTAAAGACTGTTATTGCTCCACGGCATGTGAATGTTGACAATCCGGTTATTGATTGTATCGTAGCCTTCAAGAATTGATGTACTCACGGTGGTATTTCCACCACCTTTCGCCCAGAAAGCAATGGTCAGTTCCGGTCCCATATCGATGTCGGAAAGTTCGAGCAAGGTATGATTGCTGCCATCGAAACTCAACACTCCGTTGCGGGCATCATAATTGACAGCGGTATTCGTTGATGAAGGGGCGCTCTCAAATGTGATCTGGTTCGCCTGACCTCCGTTTCCGGATTCGAACACAAATTCAATGATGATGTTGTCGGTCCCGTTCCAGGTAAAAGGCTGGTAGAACTGAAATTCGTTCTCTCCAGCGACCAGTTCACCGATCGAACCGGAATAACGGGAAAGGTTGTAGACTTCCGTAAATCCGTCGGTATGGAACATCGAAAGGGTATTGTCGCTGGTCGCTTTCATGGAAATCCGTGGCTGCCACAACTCTCCGTTACCGGTAATCGAACCGACGAACAAACTGAGCGAGTGTATATCACCGGCATTCACTCCTGCCGAACTCATTTCGGAAGCTGTCACCAGCATCTGGTACGTATTTCCCTGCTGATTCAGGTCGAACGGAAAGTTATCGTAAGAACCACTTCCTGATGTCACTGCATTCAGCGAAAGCGAAGCACCGGTCATCGTTCCCTGTACGAGCGAGTATACGTCGGTG
>JBNKYR010000318.1:0-3883 GCA_050300995.1 Crocinitomicaceae bacterium
ATTTTATTGCAATTGGAGGAAGTGCGATGCACAACCTGGCAATTGCGCTGAGTCGTAAAGGATACAAAGTAACCGGATCGGATGATGAGATCTTCGAGCCTTCGAGATCGCGGTTGGAACGTGAAGGGATTCTTCCGGATACGATCGGATGGAATGCAGAAAAGATCACTCCGGACCTGCATGCCGTAATCCTTGGGATGCATGCCAGGGAGGATAATCCCGAACTTCTGCGTGCTAAAGAATTTGGACTTCCGGTCTATTCATATCCGGAATATCTCTACGAACAAAGCAAGGACAAGCAACGGATCGTGATTGGCGGATCACATGGAAAAACGACAATTACGTCAATGCTCCTGCATGCGATCAACGAATTGAATTACGATACGGATTACATGGTGGGGGCGCAGTTGGAAGGGTATGATTGCATGGTGCGACTTTCGGAAAATGCACCGACGATTGTGCTGGAGGGTGATGAATACCTGAGTTCCCCGATTGACCGGCGACCAAAATTTCACTTGTACCGTCCAAATGTGGCGATCATCAGTGGAATTGCCTGGGATCATATTAACGTGTTTCCCACCTTCGATAATTATGTGTCGCAATTCGATATTTTTTGCAGCCTCATCGAACCGGGTGGTACATTGGTGTACAATTCCGAGGATGAAGAAGTACGAAAGCTGGGTGAAAAATATGCTGCTAAGCTCAATACAATTGCTTACGGAACTCCGGATTACGAAGTCCGGGAAAGCGGGACGCTGTTGAAATTCGGAGGGAAAGCGTATCCTCTGCGCATTTTTGGGGCGCACAACCTGCAAAACCTGATGGGGGCCATGCACCTGGCGGCATCCATGGGGATTTCACACGATGACTTTCTTTCTTCTATGGAGAGCTTCACCGGTGCCGGGAAACGTTTGCAGAAAGTGGTAGAAACCGAAGGATTTACCCTGTTTAAAGATTTTGCGCATTCGCCTTCTAAGTTGAAAGCAACGACCAAAGCGGTTCGGGAACAATTTCCGGATAGAAAGCTGGTAGCATGCATGGAGTTGCACACCTTCTCATCGTTGAAAAAGGAATTCCTTCCGCACTATAACGGGGCCATGGCCATGGCGGATGAAGCTGTCGTTTATTTCAGTCCGGAAGTTGTCAGGCACAAGAAACTGGAACCGATCTCTGAAGAGCAGGTTCTTGATGGTTTTGGAGGAGGAGTCCGGGTAATGACAACGACCAACGAAGTTTTGGATTTCATTCATTCTCAGGATTGGAAGAATTCGGTCTTACTGATGATGTCGTCCGGTAACTTTGATGGGATCGACTACGATAAGCTGGGAGAAGAACTATCCGATTCCTGAATCGTTCCAACGAATTTCCGGTTTGTCAATTGAATTCGGTTATGAAACCGATAGTTTCCTGACACGTCAATTTTCGGAAGCCTTAAAATTTAAAGGGGCTAGATCATTTTGACCTTGATGATGTTGACCGGACAGGCTTCGGCGGCACGCTGATTGGCATCAAACTCTTCATCATCCGTTCGGACCGTGTAAAACCCTTTCTTGTTCTCGCCACCAAGCAATGTGGCTTTACCGTCCTTTTTTGACATTCTCCAGCGTTCATAGGCAAGCTCGACGCAGTAATTGCATCCGATACATTTCTCACGCTGATGAGTGATGATGACCATTAGGCGGTGACTTCTTCGGCCGGAACGACTTTGTACAATTTATCGGATGCACGGATGACGCGATCCACATGGAAGGTCACTTCGCTACCGCGTGGTGCTACATCAGCATCAATATCGTCTACACGCATGGACTTCACTTCTGTTTCGATTACCCCGGTTGTCGGACCCGTGATCAGAATCTTGTCGCCAACTTTTAATTGTTGCGCTTCGATCTTGAACTGACCAATCTGAGCTTTGTCGTAATAGTGAACGCCTTTTCCGAGGAATACTTTTTTCACAGTCGCTTTCGAGCCGGAACTGTCGGTCCATTCACCGAGTTCCTGTCCCAGGAAATATCCTCCCCAGAAACCGCGGTTGTAAACGGTTTCCAATTCGGACATCCAGTAGTCTACCTTTTCCTGCGTGTACGTTCCTTCTGCCAATGAGTCAATGGCTTCCCGATAGCAGCGAATAACGGTGGCAACATATTCCGGAGCGCGTCCCCGTCCTTCGATCTTTAGCACCGAAATGCCAGTGTCTGCAAGTTGATCCAGAAAATCAATGGTGCAAAGATCTTTGGGAGACATGATGTACTCGTTGTCGATTTCCAGTTCATGGCCGTCTTCAAGGTCGATTACTTTGTATTTGCGACGACAGTTCTGAACGCATGCTCCACGATTTGCTGAGGAATTGCTGGTATGCAGACTCAGGTAACACTTTCCTGAAACCGCCATGCAAAGTGCGCCATGTCCGAAAACTTCGATGCGCACAAGCTCTCCATTCGGACCACGAACATCTTCCTTGACCACACCATCGCAAATTTCTTTGACCTGACGAAGGCTGAGTTCGCGTGAAAGCACCATTACGTTGGCGAAAAGAGAATAGAATTTTACAGTTTCAATGTTGGTGACATTCAGCTGGGTGGAAATGTGAACGTCCACACCTTGCGATTTGGCATAACCGATTACCGCCTGATCAGAAGCAATAATGGCGTCAATGCCAGATTCTTTTACCCGGTTGATCACTGTCTTGATCAACGACAGGTCGTGATTGTAGATAATCGCGTTGAGTGTCAGGTACGATTTTACGCCACGTTCTTTACAGCGTTGAGCAATCTCTTCGAGGTCACCCAGGGTAAAGTTCATGGTAGCGCGTGCCCGCATGTTTAACTGGTCAACGCCAAAATAAACGGAATCTGCACCGTTATCCAAAGCTGCCTGGAGTGCGTCGAAACCACCCGCAGGAGCCATCAATTCTATTTTCGAATTCCTTTTCACAGTGCAAAGATAAGTGCTTTTTCATGAAAGTTTCCGTGCTTACCGTGAATAAATTAGAATCATTCTAGATTAATTATCTGATGATAATTCGTTTCAAACATGACTTAGGTCATAGTATTTTGGACGTGGTGCAAATAATTTTATAAAAAAAATCAAATGGGACAGACAATTGAAGTAAATCAAGGAGAAATTATAGTACAATTTGACACGCCAGTAGCAGGCCGGGTAACACTTGCAGACCTGGGAATTACAGACGACCAATTGGTTGTTGATGGTGGTTTTCTGCGTCTGGTGTTCAACATGGAGGGAATCGGAGAGCACGATTATTATGCAGTGCCAACAGTGGAGGTAGCTTACCAGGAAAACTGTTCCGAGACACACTGGCAGTGCGATTTTAACAGAGTTACAATTTTAGACAAATACGATCATCACGGCAATTCAACCGTACTTTTACTGGACCGCAAGAAGTTGGAATCTTTAGAGCATCACCACACCAACAAGCTTATAGTGCATGCGGAATTTCCGGAAAAAGTTCATTTGAGCGCGACAGGTTCTTACGTTCATTTTTTCAAATAGCGCTCAAATCTGACAGGGAAGGGGAGGGACGTACAGGTTGTCCCTCCTTTTTTTGTACCCTTTCGGGAAGGAGGTTAACGAAGCAGCCAGAATAACAGGACCGCTATTCCACTGATAATTGTGGCAAAAAGAGCAATGAAAAAATAAGCTCCGTTTGCCATATAGCGAACGGCTTTCTTTAGCTCAACACGATCGTTTACCCTGGGGAACGGTTTATCCGGAGGAGTGACGCCCAGGAATGTACATAGAGGCTCCCAGCCCTGATCAGCGCTGAAGATGAGGAGTTGATCAGGGGGAACTACCGATTTCACATCTTCAATGTATTGTTCGTAAAACGCGACAGCAGTTTCCTTACTTTTCATAGTTCCTTTATGCG
>JBNKYR010000319.1:0-3842 GCA_050300995.1 Crocinitomicaceae bacterium
CCAGTACACTTCTTTCTTAGCGAAAAGAACAGCCATCAGCATTACAGTCTGCACCCCAGTATTGTAGAAGAAAAAAGCCAACAGGAAGCGCTTTAATCGCTTAATTCCACTGAATTCCTTAAATACCTTTTTCAATTCCACAAAACCTTTGGAAAGCACTCCTTTCGAAGGCTTCTTATCGTAAACGTTATTGGGGAGTACTGCATAAGTAATCTGACTGAATCCGATCCACCACAGACCAACAAATACGAAACACCATACCACCGGCCAGTGCAGCACCTGAATCCAGACAAGACAGAGCACCAGCAACAACATACTTCCGAAATACCCCATGGAGAAACCGCGTGCAGAAATTCTATCGTGCTCTTCAGGCTCCGCAATCTCCGGCAAATAAGCATTGTAAAACACGAGACTGTTCCAGAATCCGATGCTTGCCAGAAATATGGACAACATTCCCAATTCCAGTTGATCCGGACTAAACCAGAACAAAGAAATACAGGCGAGTGCTCCCATGTAGCAAAAGAACTGCATAAAACGTTTCTTGTTTCCTGAAAAATCAGCCACACCGGAGAGCATTGGTGAAAGAACGGAAACTACCAGAAAAGACGCAGAAAGCACATAAGACATCAGAACAGAGTTCGAAACTTCCATCCCGAAGAAATCGACCATTACATGAATGTCCGGGTTGTCAAGCAGGGCTTTTTCATAAGCTTCAGTGCTACCGAACTTTTCCAGCGCAAACTTATTTGTTGTGATGTTATCGTAAAAAATGGGAAAGATCGCCGAGGAAATGACAAGATTGTATACGGAATTGGCCCAGTCGTAAAAGACCCAGCCCCGTATAATTTTCTTGTCTCCCTTTTTGATCATGCCTATTCTTTTCCGGCGAGGTAATCTTCCAAATACGCGAAATGAGGTGTCAAATGACCATCCAGGGTTGTTTCGCTCCCTCTTCCGATAATATCATCTTTATCCTCCAGCAAGAGTGCCGGGAATACTTCCTTCAATAATTCGTTTCCGAAATCCTCCGAAGCATCCAATGGTAATTCACAAGGCAGGTTATCAACAGCCATTACCGCAATCACCCCTTCTTTCCTGAAATCATCTTCGCTTTCCGTTTGCGGATTGTAACCATAAATCGGATCTGAGATCTTGCTCGGGCGAATGGTACATGCCACGGCGCAATCAATATCACAGGAAATATCTGCAACCACAGAAAGACGCAGATCAGGAGCTTTCAGGTCTTCTCTCGTGATGATGTAATCAGCCTTATTGCTCCAGTAATGGCATGGGATGTACATGTCTGCCTGACTCAAAAAGCGTGAAAAAGTACACTTGTACAAACCTGGATTTGCATAAAACTCCTGCTTATCAAAACCTCCGTCTGAACGGCGTTCATAATAATCTTCGGCATCCATGTGGGTAAACACCGGACCATCAAATGTTTCATTCAGGAATTCTTCCGGAGAAACTTCCTTGATCGGCAACAGGTCCAGAATTTCGCGTGCCCCGTGTCCAACCCTTCCATAACCGGTCAGTACCAACTTCATGTCAGAAGGAAGTTTTACTTTCTTCAACTCCTCTTCTACTTCCTTTCGATCCTTGCAATCGCTCGCATGCTTCAAGGTGTACAATCCATGTTTGAGACCGTATGTGAGGATACCGTTGTAGCATCCGACAATCCCGGCATAACGACCAAATCCGATAATTCGCTTATTGGCGCGGTTTTTCAAAACTTCGTAATCGATCAACTGAATGTTCTTCTCAATGATTGCCCGAAGCAAGTTCCGGTTGTAAGGCTGTTTCTTGATGGTATGGGAAAAGAACATGAATTTCTTCCCCGGAATGAGGTCTTCAATGTTGACCTCTTTCACTCCCATGATGATATCACAACCCGAAAGATCCTCCCGCAGTTCGATTCCTTCAGCTACATACTCTTCGTCTTTGTACGCACGGATATTACTCGGTTGTACTACTACTTTGACATGAGGATATCTTGTCTCCAGTAGTTTACATTGTCTCGGTGTAAGCGGCACGCGCTTGTCAGGTGGAACTTTTCCCTCCCTGATTATTCCGATGGTAATTTTCTCCATAGTCCGTTTAAGCTAATGGTGCTTTCAACAAATAATTATCTATAAACTCCCGCACGCAGCCTTCTCCTCCTTTCTTGTTCAGAATCACATCCACCTGTCTTTTTACACTGTGAACAGCATCTGCAGGACATGCTCTGAAACCTACTTTTTTCATTAATTCAAGGTCATTCACGTCATCTCCGACAATCGCGACCTGCTCAAAACCAATTTGCAACTCGTCACAGATCTTCTGCAAACGCTGCAGTTTTGGCTCTCTATTCACCGAACAATACTGAATCTTCAGCATCTCTGCACGGCGTTGTACCGCCTCTCCCCTGAAACCGGATGAAATGATCGCTACCTGAAAATCCTTTTCGGTAAGGTGCAGAATTGCCATTCCATCCTTCGTATTGAACTTCTTGATCTGATCTCCTTCTTCAGAGAAATACATTCCCCCATCAGTCATCACGCCATCTACGTCCAACACCAAAAGTCGGATGTTCTCAAGCTTTTCCTTTAAATGGTTGGATTTATAGGGATGCATGAACAACAGCGCGTACAAATCGGCATGATATTCTTCGCAGATCACTTCAAGATCAGCCACCGATAATTCTGCTACCGACTCGACACCGAAATCCGACAAAAACGCCAGATAATCCAGTCCGAACCTGTCGCACAAACCTCTTATATTTCCTTCCAGGTTCATCAGATAATGGAGAAGCCTACACTCTCTGCAACCGGCCTCAAGATAGTCAATAAATTAGTAAACTCGTCATGATTCAATTGCTGCGAAGCATCCGATTTCGCCACACTCGGGTCAGGATGCGCTTCAATCAGCAATCCGTCAATTCCCATGGCCACGCAAGCCTTCGACAACACTGGTACGCCGTACGCATATCCCATGGCATGACTAGGGTCCAGTACAATAGGCAAATTCGTATGTTCCTGAAGCCAGGCCACTCCACACAAATCGAGTGTAAAGCGCGTATACGTTTCAAAGGTACGCAAGCCGCGTTCGCACAGGATCACATTTTCATTTCCTCCGGAAAGTACAAACTCAGCAGCCTGCACAAATTCCTTCAATGTCGTTCCGAAACCACGCTTGATCAAAACCGGTTTGTTGATTTTTGCGCAGGCCCGCAAAATACCCTGATCATACATCGCCTTTGCTCCGATCTGAATAACATCCGAATATTCGATGACTTCATCGATGTGCGTCGCATCACGAGCCTCGGTTATCACATTCAGCCCATATTCCTCGCGCATTTTTGCCAGTAATTTCAGTCCTTCCAGTCCCATTCCCTGGAACGAATAAGGACTTGTACGTGGCTTGTAACAACCTCCTCGCAAAGTTGTCAACCCAAGACCTGTCAGCAATTCGGCAGATTGTCGAATTTGCGTCTCCGACTCAACCGAGCACGGACCACCAATCAGGATTGTTTTGTTCGTATTTCCTCCGATTTCAACATCCCCAATGCGAACCGTACGCTTTTCAGCACGGTATTTCTTTGATGCCAACTGAATATCATTGTCGAACGGCCAGGCCTGGTCAACAAAAGACTCCAGATCTGCAGGCACTTCCTTCAGCGAGGCTCCGGTCACCAGCACATTTGTTCCCTCCGAAACAAAATGAAATGCGCGCAATTTATCGGCAATTTCAGTGGCCTTTCCAGGCGTAACCTCCTTCTTCAGGTGTAATATCATAATTCTCCTTTAATAAGGTTCACAAAAGTAACAATTCCGCGGGCTTGACCCGAAACGTTCACCACC
>JBNKYR010000320.1:0-3815 GCA_050300995.1 Crocinitomicaceae bacterium
CGAATGGTGAGCTCTACGAGCGCTACCAGAAACAAGCCGGTGATGAAGCCGTTAAGTACGGTGAATTCAACATCAAGATCCGCAGTCTTTTCGACACCCAACGTCTTGTACGGGCAAAGCCTGATGGTGCCGCGAATTCTCGTGAGTACATTATCAAAATCAACGGGTTTACCCCGAAAAAGTGAATACGAAACACCGCAGTGAATTGCGGTGTTTTTTACTTGCAGGAAATGTTCAGTGTGATATACTAAGGGCACTTTTGGGAATACCCACCGATCCAGGATTCTCCTGGTGATGATTAGAGCTCGAGCAATTCCTTGAGTTTTTCTTTTATTTGGAAGAGTTCGTTTCGACTGAGTGTCCCAATGCGCCTTTGAAGCCTGTTTGCACTGAACATTCGTATCTGATACAAAAGGGCATATCGGATTTCTCCATGAAGGTCAAATTCGGCAAACCAGCTTCCTGTCTTTTTCTGAGTCGAGAGAGGGATTCCGATAAATGACTCGCCTGAGAGTTTGCGAAGGACAAGTACTGGTCGTCTGTATTCATCCCCCTTACCACAGGATTCCTGACCAACATTGATACCTACAGACATCCACCAAATATCGCCATCCTTAAACAGATGGTGTTTTTTACTTTTCTCTAAGGTTTGCTTTTTACGATTCCATCCTTCAAAATCTTTATTCATGAATTGAGTGTATCACGCACTCAAGATTTTTAAAGTCGGAGATTATTTTTTGGAACTGAAGAATATAAGCAATGACATCTATGGTCCATCCATCGCCAAGTAACTCATAGGCTTCAGAATATGTCACGGGATTCGTGTAACCGCCGGGGACAGTCTGGAGCGCTTCCAATTCGGATCGGGATAGATGTCGGAATGTATCTCCAACCGAAACATAATTTTCGTTCCACGTTTTATGTCCCCGGGCAATCAGACAACCGGTCTTTGGATAGGGATCAATTCGGGTGTACTTCTTTGCGATGGACTTCTGACCAGATGAGGAGAGAATCCATTTTTTTCGTCCAGGTGAAACGAGTAGTTTGGGATCATGTACCTGACTGATTACATCTCTGGTGGTTATATTTCGATTCTTCGGTTTCGTAACACCTTCGATGTTTGTCCAGTAGTATCGAGGCCGGTTCTGTGCGGAGACCAGTGAACTGTTGATTGAGATTGGTTTCACTCCAAGTGTTTCAGTAATAATCCGGGTGGACTCTTTGTTTCCGTGGGTGTTTTCAAGAAGGAACTTGATATCTGGGTTCTTCTGCTTGAGGAACTGAAGAATTCGGACGTATTCCCAGAACAGGCGACTTTCGTTGTGTTCCAATCCTTCCTGGTTCCGGTTCATGCGGGAAATGCCTTTGCAAGGTGAGCCCCCAATGAGGAGATCGACTTTTATCCCTGAAAACATTTCAGGAACAATTGTTTCAACTGGTCCGATTTGGATTGTGTTGGGGTAGTTGTGCTGAGTAACTTTGATCGCGTGGGGCTTTATTTCACTGGCAAAATATTGATCGACTTTTACCCCTGCCCGATCCAGCGCAATCTGTCCGCAACTCATTCCATCAAAAAGACTGAGGACGACAATTCCTTTTTCGGATGCTACACCAGTTCACTATTCTGTCGGGATGCAGGTATCATTTTCAGTTCAAAGACCTTCTCGAAGGTCACACTCTTTGCGAGGAAGGGGGTGGAAGGTGTTCCATTGATCATAATGATTGCCGCAAACTGGTAATTGGGCAATTGAACCAAACTCTCGGGCCGTGTGGGGTAGAGGTATTTGGCGAGTACCTTTGATTCATCATAGGAAACACGGAAAGTGATGAGTGTTGAAATGTTCCCAAGAACAGAGTCCCGGATCTCAGGTTTCAGGGCCTCCAGGTATTGTGTGGCCACGGTTACGGCAAGGTTGTACTTTCTGACCTCGGAAAACAAGGATACCAGCGACGTTGTCGTGAAATTTTGGAACTCATCGATGTAGAGCGAACAGTAAGGCCGCTCCCATGCTGCTTTGTCCGCCCGGGAATAAACGGCGAGGGATAGGGAGGTGATTAGGAGGGAGCCAATAAGGGCACTCACGTCTGATCCCAGCCTTCCTTTTGAAAGGTTCACAAGAATAATTTTTCTTGAGTCAATCGATCGTCTGAGTGAAATATCTTGCTTCGGAAACACCACAGTATTTCTGATTGCCGGGTGGTTGATGATGAAGCTGAGTTTTGAGAGGAGGGGAAGGAGAGCGTCAGCCCGGTACTTCGGGAACTCATGCATCCAGAAGTTATGGATGTGCTCATTGTTCACTCTCATACGACACTTGCTTCTAAACTCCTGATCAACGAGTAGCTTCGGAATATCTGCCAGTGTAGCACTCCTTTGTTCAAGGAGCAGATAGAGGCAGTGGCGGAGGATGTGTTCAATTCGATTTCCCCAATTATTCAGACCATAGAGTCTTTTAAAGGTTTCGATGACTCCCGAAACCACGAGAGGTTTGTGTTCATCCCGCACCTTCCTAAGAGGATTGTACCCATATTGGTTTTGGTCGTTCGCCGGATCGATAATGATGAGGTCATTTCTGCGGTTTCCCGGGAAGAGTTCACCGATGTGATCGATAAGATCACCGTTCGGATCAAAGACCACCACTGAAGCAACCCCGAGGTAGATTTCCTGCATGATCTGGCTGTGAAGAATTGAGGACTTACCGCTCCCTGTCTTTCCTGTGATCAGGGTATGGTAAATCTTGTCCTTTTGGTACATACCGAAAAGCCTCCTATCTCCACGATAGTTGGTTTCTCCGAGGTAGATCACATTGTTCTGGTAGGCACGCATGCCCACATGTTCACTCGTCTACAGGAAAGAGCAAGGGGGGATTGATGTGTCTTTTGCAAAATGATCGGAATTATGCTATCATGCATAGCATGTCAATGGTTAAACCAAATCAAGTCTGGGCATCCAAAGGAAATGAGTCCATTCAAAGAATAATTCTCCAGGTAACCGATGGAATTCTTAATTCCTCAAAACAAAGTGCCTTCTATGTTGAATATTGGAGAGATCAAGATCTAATGCACAAGGAGGGGCTCTGTGGAGTCAATCATCTAAGATCATGGGGAGACATGATTCAGGAAAATGTTGATCCGAAATTGCAGAATCGTGCGCTTGAGTTTCTCATTCAGGACCGGTTTTCACGTGCGCAATTGATGCTGAACGATCTGGCAAGTGTGATAACGGAACCACGAGACAGGATGGAAGTACTTGCTATGATCGACAGGATTGATACTATGAGCTCACACGATTAGCCACGGATAGCTCTAATGGCAATAAATGTCACCTGGAATACTACTGATACATCAGGACAAAAAAGACCCGAAAGGCGTGAGTGCTTTAGGATCCTTTTTTGTTTGAGGAGTCTCCTATAAGATAAATTCAACAACGGGTGGGAACCGTGCCCGTAGGACACGGGAGATGAACCATGCAATGATTAAGGTTTTCGGCTATACAGATTAGCGGTCGAACTTAATTATTAGTCAAAAATAGAATAACCCAGAAAGTCTTGTCAGAAGCCCGGGAGTTAGTTAAACTGGATATGTAGCTTAAATTATTTAAGTCTGCTCGTTGGCGTAGGTGTTGTTATTTCCGACGAGACTTTAATGTTTAACTATGAAAATTAAAACAGCTATTGAAACGTACCTGGAGTGGAAGCAATCTCACACAACTTCCGCTTTCATCAAGTACAAAGTAAGATTAGATCACTTTAAAGAATACGTGATGCGATACAAATCGCATCTGAGAGAATTAACAGGGGATGATATTGTGGCCT
>JBNKYR010000321.1:0-3787 GCA_050300995.1 Crocinitomicaceae bacterium
AGGTAACAGTCCTTCCCTATCGGTAACGGCATATTGAGCGTTCCATAAGCATTGGCTGTTGTTGACCCGCTGTACGAATAATTGGTCTGATCCAGTGTAATTCGTCCGAAAAAGGCTCCGTTCACCGACGGAATAAGCACTGTCGGATCATTGACCCGAACCAGATCCACCATAGAATTCGAAGCGCTTTCCACGTAGAAGGTATTGTCTTCAAAATCTTCTACCCAGAATTTACAGCCCGATTTATAGCGCGTCACCGGAGTAATGGTCACCGTTTCGTTTTTCACGAGATTCACGCTGGTGCTGTACAGCTCCATAAACGGATAAATTTTCTTGGTAGCCGAGATTCCGTTGTTCAGGATTGCCGGATAGATCCGAACCTCTTTCGTTCCATCAAGCAGCAGTGGAATTTTAAAAGGCACTTCAAATACTCCAACAAGGTCATCATCCACATACAACCATGCATTTTTAATGCCGTGGTGCAAACTTGTCGGTTCATCGACAAGATCAGGATTCGCTTCCAACTGCCATTCAAGAACCTCAATCCACGAAGGATCCGGGTTATTCTTCACGCAGGATGCAAGCAAAAGAATCAAACTTGTAGAGTAAAGTAGCGCTTTCATAGTTTTCTGTAGTTCACATTAAACGGCAAACCTTCTCAATTATTGTTTATCATTTGTGCAGAAGAGGCCATTAATTTGTCCATGATCTTCTGAGCAACGTCCAGAGCACGGTAACCATCTTCTAATGGAACGACAGGAGTGCCGTCATGGTTGATCGCTTCCGCAAAAGTTCTCAATTCTTCCCGAATGGCATTTGTCTCCGGAATCTCCGGTTTATCAAATAAAATCTTCTTTTTCGTTTTCCCTTTCCCCATGTCGAAGATCACGTCGAAAGCATCCGGTTCACCTTCCACATCCTCCATACGCACTACTTCCAGCTCCTTCGTCAGGAAGTCCACGCTGATGTATGCATCCTTCTGAAAGAAGCGTGATTTGCGCATGTTCTTCATTGAAATACGACTGGCGGTCAGGTTGGCCACACATCCGTTATCAAATTCAATACGGGCATTGGCAATATCCGGAGTATCACTCACCACGGAAACGCCGGAAGCCGAAATACGCTTCACGCCCGATTTCACCACACTCAGAATCGCATCCAGATCGTGGATCATCAGATCGAGCACTACCGGTACATCTGTTCCGCGCGGATTGAATTGCGCCAAGCGGTGTGTTTCAATGAACATCGGATTATTCAGAAATGGCAAAGCCTTTTGAAATGCCGGGTTGAAACGCTCCACATGTCCCACCTGCACTTTTACTCCCGCTTCCTGCGCCAGACTAATCAACGCCCGGGCCTCATCAACTGTTTCGGTTACCGGCTTCTCAATGAACACATGCTTGCTCTTGCGTAACGCTTTGGAAGCACAATCAAAATGCGAGATCGTTGGGGTTACAATATCAATGCAATCCACTTCATCGAGCAGTTCATCCAGAGAGTCGTAACGTTTGATCCCAAACTGTTCGATCGCAACAGCCGCATTCTCGTCGCTCGGATCATAGAAGCCCACAAACGTGAACAGATCATTCAATTCCAACAAGAGACGAATATGGATTTTACCGAGATGTCCTGCACCAAGTACACCGACTTTCAACATAAGCGTGAATTTGCCGCAAAAATACGAGACATTGGCCGATTTTCCGGGTTCCCGAAGAAGTTTTATTCACAGGCATACGGTGAGAAATGTTCGAAAACAACAATTGGATCAGCAGCGATCCCGAAAGAGTACTGCCTTCACGATCAATTCAGTTGATTTCGTGCATTCAGATCCAACCCGGAATAGTAGCCGGTTTCCAGGTTTGAATAAAGCTTGGTGAGCGTGGTGATCTGTCCTGTATGATAGGAAAAATGTTCAATGACATGCACGAGGGCAGAAAAACCCGACACGTTAAAATCCTGAATGATCAATGTTTCGTGCAAACGGGATTCCGGCATATCCTGCAAACAATTCTGGAGATTGACCTTCAGGTTTTCGAGCAGGAAAATAAAATCCGATTTCCGGATGTTTCGATGAATCACAAATTCATCATCACGGTTCCTGTTATCCGGTTCACCTCCTATCCCCGAAAGAATCCACTGGCGTGCATTTCCACACAGATGCAGGATCAAACATCCTACAGAAGGGATATTTCCCTGTGGAGATTCCCAGATTTGCTCGTCCTTCAACATGGAAAGACATTTGTAAATGCGCGCATACGATTCCTCAAAAACACGCAACTCGAATTCCCTGACAATGTGTTTCTTCAATCCCATAATGCTCTTAAAAAATGCGGCCTGACTGAATAAAGTTAAAAAAAAACCACCTGTTATTCGGAATAAATGAGGAAATATCTATCTTTGCGACCGCCTTGCAAGTCAAGGTTTACATGGTGGTTGTAGCTCAGTTGGTTAGAGCGCCGGATTGTGGTTCCGGAGGTCGTGGGTTCGAGACCCATCTTCCACCCAAATGCCTTAAATGCCCATCTTTTGGTGGGCATTTGTCGTTTAAAGTCCAAATGGATGTACTCACTAAGCTTTGTTAGATCACAATAATTGTCTCCTCAGAAGATATTGTGTTACTTTATATCTATAAACAAGTTGCGGCAATGTTATTATAGAGCGTAATGAATGGACAGGACAAAATACAAGTCGAGTGGGATAAATTCAGTCACCTTTTTAAGCGACAGGAAATTCCTGCCAAGACAACTTTATTAAAAGAAGGGCAAATTTCAAAAACGGCTTACCTCGTTGAAAAAGGTTGTGTAAGATGCTGGTTTAACAACAACGGGAAAGACATCACTTTTCAATTTTTCTTTGAAGGTGAAGTTGTTTCCTCAATTGAAAGTTTTCAGACAAATCAGCCAAGTATGTTTAATCTGGAAACAATTGAACCAAGTATTATCAAAATTATTTCAAAAAAAGACTTTGACTATATTCTTGACAATTCACCCGTAATAAAGAAAGAAACGGAAGAACTGATATTACAAAGACTCCTTTTTTATCAAAAACTATTTCTTTCGCGAATAAAAGACAACCCCAAAAGACGCTATGAAGAATTAGTTGAACAACGTCCTGACATCTTGTTGCGAGTACCCCAACATTACATTGCTTCATATTTAGGTATTACATCTGTCTCATTAAGTAGAATAAGAAGCAGACGATAAACGCATTTCTTTACAATTGTTATTTTCCGATAGCTACTGCACTTCTCATATTTGCACTACAATATTAAACCAAAAGAAATGAGAGTAGCAATAGTCTTCAATCATCCATATGACGGCAGTTACTGTAATGCAATTTTAAATGCAGTGACAGAAGGCCTTCGGAAAGGGCAGCATGAAATAGACCTTATTCACCTTGATAAAGACAATTTTAATCCTGTCATGACTTCGGCGGACTTAAAAGCATTTAGAGATAAAAAACCTATTGATCCAAAAGTCATTGAATACAAAGAGCGTCTAGAAAAGGCCGACCATCTAATTTTTATTTTTCCTATTTGGTGGGAACTTATGCCAGCGATGACAAAAGGTTTTATAGATAAGGTAATTTTCCCAGGTGTTGCGTATGACTACACGAACAAAGAAAACACACGAATGAGACCTTTGTTTGAAAAGCTAAAAAGCGTAACCGTTATTACCACAATGAACACACCAAAATGGCTCTATTTTTTGCTTTTCGGCAATGCAATCAAAAAAGCATTGATAGTTGGGACATTTTTTAAAATGGGTTACAAAAACCGAAATTGGAT
>JBNKYR010000322.1:0-3754 GCA_050300995.1 Crocinitomicaceae bacterium
ATCAAACCACTTATACGCAAACGTCAATTGTGACCGCAGAGGCTCCGGCAGCTACTCCGAGTGCGATCGCCGGAAGCCCGTCACTCTGTGAAAATGCGGTGGAAGTTTACAGCGTGACCAATGTGAACGGGGTTGTCTATAACTGGACTCTTCCGGCAGGTTGGAGTGGTTCCAGCACCACCAATAGTATCTCTGCTACGGCCGGTACTGCCGGAGGCACCATCTCCGTAACAGCTGAAAATGTTTGCGGCAATAGTTCTCCAAGTACGCTCGCGGTAAGTATTAATGCCGGTGCACCGATTGCAGGATTTACCTCTTCCAACACAGCGAACGCCTTTAATTTCACGAGCACATCTTCCGGCGCCACTTCATGGCAATGGGACTTTGGCGATACCGGTACTTCCTCCCAGGAAAACCCAGGCCACACGTACACCGCAAACGGTACATACACCGTCACACTGATTGCTTCCAACGGATGCGGTAGCGACACATTAACACAAACGGTTACTGTTACGGGCGTTGGACTAAGCGAATTGGAGCAGGCCGTTTTTACAGTCTATCCAAACCCAACACAGCAACAAGTGACCATTCAAGTTGATCCTGCACTGATCGATCGGAATTGTGTGATTACAGATGTTACCGGAAAAATCCTGGTGGTACAGGTATTGAACGCTGAAGAAAACCAAATGGACGTTTCGGTCCTCGCATCAGGAATGTACTTCATTTCAGTAAAGGGCGTGGAGGGCGCCATCCGTCTGCTTAAGCAGTAAATGTTGAGGTGAATGCACCGCGCTTAATGCGCGGTGCAGAACACCCAATAATATCCATAGGTGGAATTCTCGTCGTAAAATACGCCCAATCCAACTTTCTTACTGCTCGGATTGAACATATTATCATAATGCCCTTTACTGTTATACCACTGCTGATACGTATCCTCAGCAGAGGCATTTCCGGCAGCAATGTTTTCCGAGTTGACAAACGTTTTACTGTAAAATTTCCGAATGCGTTCAAAGGTCCCTCCCACTTTTTCGAGTTCTCCGTTTTTCCGATCGTAGCTACCGTGATCGAAGTAATCCTGCGTGGCCAGATCGTACGCATGATAGCGGGCAGCCCGAGCCAGATCTTCATTCCATTCCAACGGATCCATTCCCTTACGAATGCGTTCTTCGTTGATCAGCGCAAGCACCTCCTGTTCTCCCTCAAGATCGGCAGACGTCACTAACTCGTTTCCACGAGGCAGACCGAAAAAGCGAATCGTGGAGTGCTCATCAACCCGTACCATTTCAAGTGGAGATGAATTGGCTTCAAGCTCGGAAATTTCCGGTGTTTCTTCCGACTTCTTCACCGTTGTTGTCACGATCACTACGCTTACATTTTCATCCAGATTCCGGAGCTTTGCTAACAGGTTATCGCTGTATTTCGACTCCCCGGCCACTTCCAGGCTCTTGACGATCTCGGATGCATGCGAAGTCAGCTCCTGCCGGTAATCGTCCCAACCTACTTCAAGTGCCATTTCTCCGTTATCCTTCTCCTCAAAGGAAATTGCGTAACCAACGGCTTTTTGAATATTCCGGTACTTTCCCTGCACTGTACGGGATTTTCCTGAACGCTCATCGTAAATCACCGAAGCAAAATAGTACGCCGACGCATTGTCGGGAAAAAGATTTATATAGCGTTTGGCAGTTTCAAGGCATTTGGACTGATCCTTTGCATAGAGTTTTGACAAACGATTGTAAAGAATGTCTTTGGCTTCACTCGTAAACGGAAGCACCAACAACAGGAAAATGATTGCTTTTTTCATGACGGAGAGAATTAAAGAGTGTTATGCACACATAACACCTCCTCCGTTTTTCGTTACATCAATTCCGGGAGGCTTCCAGCAAAATCCTGCCAAGTCTTGCCAGAAAAGGCCTCGCCAGCGAATCGTACTCATAGATTCCGTCGTTCACCGTCTTATTGGCATTGGTGTAAATGGATACCGTAACGAAACACCCGTTTCCCTTTCCGTCATCGAGGTAAGCTGTTTCTGTGGTAAAGCCATAGGACAGACCGATCTTGGAAACCGTCTTTCCCAATCCTTGCGGAGCTTCCCCCAGCAAAAGGAATTTGAACAAGTTGTCCGGATACCGATCCTGATCTTTAAATTCCTGCCCTTCCAGGTTTCGCGGAGGCATCGTCATGATTTTCACCAAAAAACGCTGATCCGATTCCCTGAGGTTCCATCGCTTCTCCGGAGCTACCAATTCTTCCTGATAAAAAGAGATCATCATCTCGTGAAGTATCGACAGCGGAAGCTCCAGATTATAATTAAAGTCGTAGGGGCCCGACACAATCTCACGGTCAACTTCGTGGCTCTCCCCCATCAGTTTCGCCTTATCATAGATGTAGCACTTCAGAAAATTCAGGGTATCTGTTTCCATTCCCTTCTGCGCAAACAACTCCTTTCCTTCACGATAAACCTTGCAGGCAGGACTTTGGTAATGACATTGCCAACCACAACCATTAAAGGCCTTATATATGTTCACATCCTTGTAGCCTTTGCTACGCAAGGAGGCATTGATATCTTCCGCCCCCAAAAAATGAAACAGCGCAGAATAGTGCACGTTGTCACTCACCGTCATCATTTCACTGAGCATCTGCCGGAAGGTCAACCGCTGGTTCTGTGAATTTTCCACAAAGCGATTCGACCCGCAAGGTACATCCTCGGTGAACACCAGATAGTCATCCAAACTGAGATCGTTTTTTTTCAACTTCTCCAGCGTCAGTAAAGCCACCGGAAGTTTTACCGTACTTGCAGGATAAAAATAGCGTTCACTTCCGAGTTCACCCGTTTTGATACGGATCGTGCCATCCGGCAAAGTCTCTGCTTTCGAATAAATCAGATGCAAACGATAATGATCACGTTTCTTTATGATGGCATCAACAATCGGGTCGTGTCCGATAATCATTTCTTCCAGATCAACTGTTTCCGTAACGGATGCCTGCCCGAATACCTTCGTACTCAGAAGCAAAACCAAAAAAAATATCAGACTATTTACCCGAATTACGTGTCGCATAGTAAATGAAAACAGCAGGCAGCATTGACCCCAAAGACCAGACCAGAATTGTCCAGTTGCTTGACACAAAGAAAGCAATCATCCACACCATCAGCACAATAAAGAGTGCTGGTGTAACAGGATAGCCCCAGGTTTTCACCGTATGTTCATTCGTTTGCTTACGGAAGCGCAATACGTACACTCCGGCCACTGTCAGCAATGAGAACAATGTCAGTGTGATCCCAATGTACTCGATGATCTGCCTGAACGTACTGGTATAGATCAACACCAGCGACACAAGGCACATCAGTAGAATGGCGTACTTCGGAGCCCCGCCATCCGTTTCCTGTCCGAGAATGCGAAAAGCCTTGTAATCTTTACCAATCTCCTGCACGACTTTCGGACCGGCAATGAACATCGCACTAACTCCTGAGATGAGCGCAATTGAAAAGACACCGCTAAAGATCAAACCGATTCTCTCCCCCATGATCTTCGTTGCCACCACATTTCCGATGTCGATCCTGGCAAAATCCTTTGGCGCCAGCTCTTCAAAGGTCGCCACATACATAAAAACAAAGTTCAACAGAAAATAAATGATGGTAACAATCAGGGTTCCGACGATCAGGGAAAAAGGCAAATTTCGCTTCGGATCCTCAAGACTTCCGGCAATATATGTACTCGCGTTCCATCCACTATACGAGAACATCACCCAAACCAGT
>JBNKYR010000323.1:0-3737 GCA_050300995.1 Crocinitomicaceae bacterium
CTTTGTACACTTCGAAGGTAACCGCATTGGTGGCAATGAAGTCACCGAAGCGTTTGGTCAGCCGGTCCGTTTTGATCACAACTTCTTTCATCAGGTGTTCATTAAGTGGATGAAACAATCTTCGATGGTTGGCTCAATGAGATGCACATCAATGTTCGAATGTCCTGCATTTTCGATCTGTTCTTTGAGTTGTTCCGGACTTTCTTTCAGAGTGACGTGATGGTAATCACCGAAGGCATTTGCACTTTTTACCATGTCCAGTGCTTTCAGATCGCGCAGCAGGCCACTCATATGGTCCGATCGAATAGCGTAGAGCTTTTCAGGGAATTCCCGGATGATCTTTTGGGGAGTGTCGATCGACATGATCTTCCCGGATTGGATCAGTGCGATCCGTTCGCATAACGTGGCTTCGTCCATATACGGCGTGGAAACAAGAATGGTGATTCCTTCCTTTTTCAGACGTTTGAGCATTTCCCAGAATTCCTTTCGGGAAACGGCATCTACTCCCGTGGTAGGTTCATCCAGAAAAAGGACTTCCGGACGATGGATCAGCGCGCAGCAAAGGGCCAGTTTCTGTTTCATCCCGCCGGAGAGTTTACCGGCACGTCGGTTTTTGAAAGGTTCAAGCTGGACGTAAATGTCGCGGATGAGGTCGTAGTTTTCCTCGATGGACGTACCGAAAAGTGTCGCAAAGAAACGCAGGTTCTCTTCCACGCTGAGGTCCTGATACAGGGAAAACTTTCCGGGCATGTAGCCAACGCGACTTCGGATTTTCTTGTAATCCTTCACGACGTCGAGGCCGTTTACAGTGGCTTTTCCGCTCTCGGGAAGCAGGAGGGTGGTCAGCACGCGGAAAATGCTGGTCTTTCCCGCACCATCCGGTCCGATCAATCCGAAGAGTTCGCCTTTCTCGACAGTGAATGAAACATCATCCACGGCAAGTACGCGACCGTTTTCGTACGTTTTTGTGATATGATCCAGCGTAATGTCGTGCATGTCAGAATTTGATTTCGCCGTACATACCGATCTTGTAAGAACCGTCATTCTTCACGCGAATCTTTACGGCATACACAAGGTTGGCGCGTTCGTCTTTGGTCTGGATCGTTTTCGGAGTGAATTCGGCCTTGTTGCTGATCCATTCAACGATACCTTTGCCCTCTTTCATGTTTCCTTCGCCGTCGTCGGTCATCACCTTCACATGTTGGTTCAGTTTGATCTTTGCAAGTTGATTGCCGGTAATGTAGGCCCGCAAGGTGAGTTCAGACAGGTCAGCGATCTTGTACAGTGGTTTCCCTGCTGCGGCGAGCTCGCTTTTACGTACGTAAGTGGTGAGCACTGTTCCGTTGACCGGATTCACGATGCGGCAACGCTTCAGTTGATCTTCCAGTTGTGCAATCTGTATTTTGAGGCTATTGGCATCGTTGGTGATCCCATTGGAAGTAATGCTCAACGAGGAATTGAGGGCTGAGATCTGTTTCAGCAGGACATCAATTTGTGTGTTCACATCATCCAGTTGCTTGGCGGGAGCCGCGTTACCTTCCACCAGCCGCGTGAGCCGTTCCTTTTCTTTTTGAGCCGAAGCCAGCTGCGTTTCAAGTGCGGCAAGTTGCAATGAAATGTTCGGGCGCTTGCTGAGCATCGATGCGATCTGCTGTTCCAGTTGCAGCTTTTTCAGATGCAATTGGGTGCTGTCGATGTATCCGACAAAAGTGCCTTCCGATAGCTCCTGACCTTCTTCGAGATCAAACTGAAGAATGGTTCCCGTAGCTTCGGCGGATATGATGGTCTCCTCCGCTTCAAATGATCCGGAGGCATCAAACTTTTTATCGTTTCCGCCGCATGCAAAAAGCAGGAAGGACAGTGCGGCAAGTGAAATGTGTGTGTTTACTTTCATGATTGTATGATTAATTTCCCTGGGTGATATTGCGTTCGCTTTGAGCGATCAGGAGTTGAATTTCGTGAAGTGATTTACCGAGAATTGCCTGATCGTATCCATTCATTCGGGTGATGTATTCGGTGCTGGTGATCTCACCGTTTTCAAGTTGCACTTTTGACGGCTTCATGATCCGGTCATGCAAGACAATCATGGCTTCGTCTTTTTCAATTAGCGCTTTGTACTTCTCGATCTCTTCGTTTTTCTGTTCGAGAGACACATCAACACCAAGTTCGAATGTCTCTTTTTGCACGTCAACGCGCTGGCGGTTGAGTTCGATAATCTGTTTCTCCTTTTTCTGGGTGTAATACCCGGATATGTTCCAACTCAGACGAAATCCGGTAATGAAATACGGATCGAAATTGTTGCTCAGAAAATTGAGTGCCGGACGACCGTATCCTCCCTGGAAAAAGAAATTGAGGTGTGGAAAATTCTGAATGTTGACGAGCTCGGATTGTTGATCGAGCAGTGTTTTTTGTGCTTCGAACAGTTGTAGTTCGGGTCGCTTGTTACCGTTATTTGCATTTTCAAAAAACGGGGTTTTTAATTGGGTGTTTTCATCGATCGGTTGATTCAGGAAAAGACCGAGCATTTCAATAAAAGCCTTCCGTGAGGTTTGTAATTCAATGACACGTTGATCGAGTTTGAGTGCTTCAATGTTCAGTTGATCCACCTTTGAACTGAAGGTTACTCCATTGGATTCAGCGGTTTGCAGACTTTCCAGCGTAGCGTTCAAATCCTTTCGGATGATCTCGGTTTGTTCAAGTTGAGCGTCAATCAACAGAATTCCAAAATACAACTGGCTGATGCGTTCCCGGATTCCATAGAGTTCAACTTCCAGTTTTTGCTGTTCGGTCTGTCCGGAGAGCCGGGTGAATTCTTTTTGCTTTTTAACAATGAACAGGTCAGTGAGTGGCTGCACGACTTCTCCATAGAGTTTGTATTGATCTTTGTTCAACGGATCGATCGAAACACCTGGAAGAGCAATTGGAAGAGAAGTGACATCGGATTGATAGGTTGCCTGTCCATTGAGATGAATCTGTGGCAGGTAGCGCTTACCAACGTTATCGACCGAATACTCCGAACTTTGGCGGATCAATTCCTGTTCTTTGATCTTCGGGTAGTTGTTCCGGGCAATCTCATAGCATTGAAAGAGATCCAGTTCGTTGGACTGACCGAAGCTGTTACCCATGCTTCCCAGGAAGAGAAGAAGAAGGATTTGGGGTTTCATTGGAAAATTAAACATTTGATTAACTTTTGGGTAAATTTTTTTACGGGTTCAGAATAGCCTTGATCCAGATAGGGATCAGTTTTCTCCTTTCCTCAAGCAGTTGTTCGAATTCGTCGTCGGACATCCGGGTAATTCCTTTGATCATCGGGCTTGCCAGAAATGGGAAAATAGTCATCCCGAAAACGTTCAACAGCAATTGTACCGGGTGCATGACAGGGAGTTTTCCCTGGTCGATGCGTTCCCTGATCTGTTTGAAAAATGAAGTGTCCATCGGTGAAAGGTTGGCAGGAATGTTTTTCAGGATGTTTTCTGGTTTTGTGTGTAACTCATTGATCAGGAATACAGCAATCTGAGGTTGGGCACTCAACAGGTTAAAGTAGTTCTCGATGATGATTTCCACCTTTTCTTCCAGGGTGGTAGATTCGTTCATTAATTCCGGGATCAATTGCATCAGAAAGGCACCTAGCGTTTCCATCATGATGATTCTGTAAAGGTTTTCCTTACTGCGGAAATAGTAGTTGATCAGTGCGAGATTTTCACCTGAAGCTTCGGCAATGTCGCGGGTGCGCGTGG
>JBNKYR010000324.1:0-3734 GCA_050300995.1 Crocinitomicaceae bacterium
GCAGAAGCAGCAGCCCCAGAAGATGTCGCTAGCACATTAATCGGCTTCTGCTCAGTAGCTTCTGATGGCTCATCAGCATCGTACGTCCTGCAGAATAGCATACATCAGAATTTTAGCGGGTCATAAGATAAAGAAAAAGAATACAAGAGTACCTCAGCACCAGCGCTTTCTTCAGCAGAGGCCGGTGAAATCTCTTAAGTGGTTTATTATCACTAGCAGATGCAGCACCAGTAGTAGCAGCCTGGGATATTTGTTGAAATGCTTCAAATATGCGTCCAAAGATAATCACAATAGCAACTCAATCTAATGGATTGTGGGGTCCATGATATGAAGGAAGCTCAACTTGAGTCATCACCTGATCAACCTGAAGAATTGGTCAGAACGTGATAAATCGGTAACTGAAATCATGGAGGAACTCGAGGAGAAGTCCCGAAATCTTGGAGCAATTATCGAATTCTTCGAACCACCGGCAGTGCCAGGGTTCGGGTCGTCCGGCGGATTTTCGCTACGCCTTCTGGATAAAAACTCAGAGACCGACTATCATGATTTTGATAAAGTCAATAAAGATTTCATGAGCGCATTGAGTAAACGCAAGGAGCTCACAGGGTTATTTACCTTCTTTGCTGCAAATTATCCGCAGTACGAATTGGTGATTGATAATAAAGCGGCCATGCAGAAGGGAGTTTCCATTGGAAAAGCCATGGAAAATCTCAACATCCTGATCGGTAGTACCTATGAACAAGGGTTTATCCGTTTCGGTCGATTCTTTAAAGTGTACGTCCAGGCTGCACCAGAGTACCGGCGTTTGCCATCTGATATCCTGAACCTTTTTGTGCGGAATGAAGCAGGGGAGATGGTTCCTTATTCAGCGTTCATGAAGCTCGAGAAGCAGCAGGGACCGAATGAGATCACGCGATACAATATGTATAACTCTGCGGCTATTCGCGGACTTCCGGGTGATGGATACACTACAGCGGATGCCATTCAGGCAATTCGGGAAGTGGCGGAAGAAAGTCTTCCGCGCGGGTATGACATTGCCTGGGAGGGACTTTCCTATGATGAAGCTCAGCGAGGAAATGAGTCACTGTACATCTTCATTGTCGTATTGGTGTTTGTATATCTGGTACTTGCTGCACAATACGAAAGCTTCCTGCTTCCGATGGCGGTGATCTTCTCACTTCCGGTTGGGGTGTTCGGATCGTTTATGCTGCTGAAGATGATGGGACTGGCCAATGATATTTATGCGCAGGTAGGACTTATCATGCTTGTCGGGCTTCTCGGGAAGAACGCTGTACTGATCGTGGAATTCGCGGTTCAGCGACACCGTCAGGGAGTTTCAGTATATGAAGCAGCAATTGAAGGTGCGAAAATGCGATTCAGGCCGATCCTGATGACCTCATTTGCCTTCGTCGCTGGTCTGATTCCACTGGTGATTGCACACGGAGCCGGGGCGATTGGTAACCGAACGATTGGTGGATCTGCCATGGGAGGAATGCTCCTTGGAACGATCTTCGGAGTGATCATCATTCCGGGACTGTACTTCATCTTCGCGAAGATGGCGGAGGGTCGGAAACTGATCAAGGATCAATCCAATGAGTCATTATCTCAGGAATTCGTCCGAGGCCGAAACGACCGAAGTAAGGCTGAAATGAATATGCGCAAAATGCGGATCATGTTGAAGCTGTTGCAGCGAAGAATGAAAAACAGATAACGGAAGAAATAAAGAGATATGCTTAGAAGAACAATATATCTATATGCAGGCGCCGCCGTCATTGCTCTGAGCCTGTCGGCATGTAAAATACCAGGTTGGGTCGACAGGGATGTGAATAAAACGGTTCCCGAGAGCTACAATGGTTCAAAGGATACCACGAACTCAGGTATGGTGAAGTGGAGAGATTTCTTTTCGGACCCGAATCTGACTGCCCTGATCGATACTGCATTGAAAAACAATCAGGAGTTGAATATCATGCTGATGGAGATCAATGTGGCGCAGGCGGAAGTTGGAGCCAGGAAGGGAGAGTATCTTCCTTTCATGGACATGTCCGGAGGAGCCGGAGTTGAAAAGGTTGGACGCTACACCAGTCAGGGGGCCAATGATGCCAACACAGAGATCAAGCCGGGACAGGAATTTCCGGATCCGTTGCCTGATTTCAATGTGATGGCGAACTTTTCCTGGGAGGTCGATATCTGGCGCAAGCTACGCAACTCAAGGGATGCGGCGAACGCACGATTTCTTGCGACAATCCAGGGAAGGAACTTCATGGTCACACACCTTGTCTCGGAGATCGCCGATTCGTATTACGAATTAATGGCGCTTGACAATAAGCTGGAGATCCTGAATGCGAACATTGAGATCCAGAAAAATGCACTGGAGATCGTTCGTGCGCAAAAGCAGGCAGCGAAAGTAACTGAGCTGGCGGTCAAGAAGTTTGAGGCTGAAGTGTTTAAGAATCAGAGTCACCTGTACTATCTGCAGCAGCAGATCGTTGAAACGGAAAACCGGATCAATTTCCTGGTCGGACGTTATCCGCAACCAGTGGTGCGTAACGCTCAGGTGTTTACCTCAATTGTACCTGACAGCATGTCTGCGGGAGTTCCATCACAGTTATTGGAAAACCGTCCTGACATCAGAGCGGCTGAATTGAATCTCGCTGCGTCCAAACTAGATGTGAAGGTGGCGAAAGCCGAATTTTACCCATCACTCAAGATTCGGGCGGGAGTTGGTTATCAATCATTCAATCCGAAGTACTTCATTCAGATGCCTCAGTCACTGGTCTATAATATGGCTGGAGACCTTGTTGCACCGCTGATTAACCGAAAGGCAATCAAGGCAAAATATTTTTCTGCCAACGCAAAGCAGGTTCAAGCCGTCTATGATTATGAAAAGACTCTGTTGAATGCATACATCGAAGTGGCCAATCAGCTTTCGAACATCAGCAATCTGAAGAAAAGTTACGACCTGAAGAACAAGCAGGTGGAGGCTTTGACCCAGTCGATCGACATCTCAACGAATCTTTTCAAATCTGCCCGGGCCGACTATATGGAGGTTTTGCTGACGCAACGGGATGCACTCGAGTCAAAATTCGAATTGATCGAGACCCGCAAAGAGCAGATGGATGCAATGATCAACATCTACAAGGCACTTGGAGGTGGTTGGAGATAATTGGATACTCTTGATCAGCCGCTTGTAGGCAGGCGGCAAAACTAGATAGAAAGACCACCTTGTTTCGGCAGGGTGGTTTTTTGTTGATAGATACAGTGCCCTAGGCAATTGGATCCCGATTGCCGGTGATCTCTCTTTTGATAATCGTTGAAATTTCCCTGCCTTTGTTGACAATCATGAAATGGCCGCCATCTTCAATCAGATAGTCAATTTTTCCTTTGGCAGGAAGCATGCGGTCTTTTGTGCCGTGGATCTTAATCCCGTTTGCAGAATCAACATTTTCCCACTTTGTAATCGCGTGAATGGCCCATTTCAGGAAATTTTGATCAGTATCATGCAGGATTTCTTTCAGAAGTTTCTTGTCTTTCATGTCCTTTGTCCCAAAAAGATAGTAGCTGATAAAATTCGCTTTACGAAGCAGGCTTGAGGGAAGAAGCTTGTGAAGGTTCAGTCGCCCGCTCATTTTGAAGAAGAATGGCAATTCTGATCGGTTGCTGATCGTGGAGATTAAGAAGAGTTTTTCCGGGCGTTTGATCCTTGCAAATTCTCTGGCGATCATGCCTCCGAAGGA
>JBNKYR010000325.1:0-3656 GCA_050300995.1 Crocinitomicaceae bacterium
GAAATTGTCCTGGGAAATATGAGGTAAAAAGCGTTTGGCATCTATAAAAATTCCATGTGTTCCAATCGGATTGACAATAGGAATTCCTGCAGATACCAGTTTGTTTCCAAGGTATTCTACCTGACCCACACGTGCCCGGATATGATCATCCTTTACGGATTCTGTAATTCCGATTGCCAGGGCTTCCATATCACGTCCTGCCATTCCTCCGTAGGTGTGCAGTCCTTCGTAGACCACGACCAGGTTTCTTGCTTCCTCAAATATATCAACATCGTTTAATGCCAGAAACCCACCGATACTCACCAAAGCATCCTTTTTGGAGCTCATTGTAGCGGCATCCGTGAGGCTGCAGATCTCATGAACAATTTCGGCTACACTTTTGTGCTGATACCCGTCCTCATATTGTTGTATGCGATACGCATTTTCAGCTACCCGGGTCATGTCGTGAACGATCTTGACCCCGTAGTGCTCCGTCAATTCACGTACTGCTTTCAAATTCGCCAGTGAAATAGGTTGGCCTCCAGCCATATTTACTGTTGTTGCAATGGATACGTATGGAATTTTTTTGGCTCCCTTCTCCCGGATCAGATTCTCCAGTTTGTTCAGATCAACATTTCCTTTGAATCTGAATTGACTTTCCGGGTCGTGTGCCTCATCCGTAATAACATCCACAAAGGTTCCGCCGGCAAGTTCCTGATGCAGGCGTGTAGTGGTGAAATACATATTTCCCGGAATATAGTCGCCTTTCCGGATCATGATCTGCGAGATCAGGTGTTCGGCTCCTCTTCCCTGGTGAGTAGGGACCACATATTTGTAACCATAATACGACTGGATTGTTTCTTCCAGGTGGTAAAAATTCTCGCTCCCCGCATAGGCTTCATCTCCGAGCATTAGTCCTGCCCACTGGCGATCACTCATCGCGGAAGTTCCGCTGTCTGTCAGAAGATCAATATAGACATCTCTTGATTTTAGCAAAAAGGTATTGTATCCCGCTGCTCTAATGTATTTCTCGCGTTCTTCTCGTGTGGTTACGGACAGTGGTTCCACCATCTTGATCTTAAAGGGTTCTGCCCATGATCTGCTCATTGTACTGTTTATTTAAGTTGCATGAATTTATTCGCGTTTAAACCTGTGGAGATAGATAACTTTCTTCTGGCCGGTGGTATTTCCTTTGAAGGGACATTACTTCCTCCTGTACCGATGCTCCTTTATCATTATTGTACCACGACTGAATCAAGGCTTTTTTTTCCCTATCCGAAATGGCAAGTTTTTTATTTAGGATAGCTAGTTGCTGACAGGGCCCGGGTCGTGATCCCCATGTAAACAAGTCCTTTCCGGACTGGTCCCTGACGATTAGGATGGGAATTGACTTATTTCCGTTTGTCAGGTAGTTTTCGATCAGGTATGGTGGTGAATCGCGCAATTGGATGTCAAGTGTAATCAACGGTGATTCCAGGGCCATTTTATAAAGAACCGAAGCGCTGTTTGCTGCATCAGCACACCAGGGTTCAACAATCAATATCCATGTTTGAGGTTCAACAATGCGATGCAAATCGTCCTTTATCTTTTGCTCAATTCTTATGGTTTTCAGCCAGCGTTTCAATCTGGAATAATTCAAGCTGACATATTCCAGGTAGGCAGGCTGATCATACGGAGGTTCTTTGATCTCACCGTTTAATATTGCGCTGAATGTATCTACGTATTCTTCCCAATTCATATTTGTTGACAGTTTAAATTGCCGTAAAGTTCAAGATTATGAGACCTAAAATTTATGATATGCATCATTTAATGCTATGACGAGATGCGTTTCGAATGATATGAGAGATGTTCTTCGAGAGTAGAACTATGATTTATGTTGTTGTGCCTGACGTAACATTGATTCTTAGAATTTTTAACAACTAAGCAGGGCGGAGATAAATCAAATAATATGATATAAATCATTTTTATTTTAAATGTCTTCGCCGTTCTTTACATCAGGAAATAACGATCAACTATGAAGATAATCGATAAGAATACGGGTAGACGTGTGGGAGTCAAAGTTTCAGAAGAAGAGAAGCATCATAAGAAAAGGTTGAAAGAAGAGGATCCAATCCTTCGAAATGTGGACAAGGATGCCAATCTTGAAGAATTTTCCGCGATGGATCCCCCAGACGCATACTCAAAACAACATGCGATCGGTTCGAATTACAACGCGTATCATTCGTTCATTAAGGAGTTGATGGATGAGCATAAGGAACTGACACAAAAGGTTGATCAGTTTGATCAAGCGCTTATAGATTTCAAGCAAGGTGGATACGTTTTCACAAAGGAGATCAATGATAGCTTTAATTCCTTTTTTACCTATTTTGACAATCATATTGTTCCACACAATGAAAAGGAAGAACGTTATTTTTTCAGAATTCTGCATGAACGATTGCTCGAAAGTGGGGAACATGGAACCGGTGACGATCCAGACACTGCTGTTCAGCTGATGGAAGACGATCATAACAAATTCATTCAGCTTGCGACACTTTCTTTCAACCTTCTTGGTCTGGGAACCCGTTTGCCTGACCTGAATTCAAGAGCGATGACATTTGACCTGGCCTTTAACAACGGTAGAGAACTAACCGAACTACTCAAGCTTCATATCTTCAGGGAAGATGAAACACTTTTTCCTCTGGCGCATCAATTATTAAAGGAAGAAGACTACGAGCTGTTGAGATGAGTAATGCTCCCCAAATAGTTGATCGCTTCGGCCGTGTACATGATTACCTCAGGATATCCCTGACCGAACGGTGTAATCTCCGATGTACCTATTGTATGCCTGAAGAAGGAATTCAATTAAGGGATAGGGCCGAATTCATGCGTGGGGAGGAATTGCTGACCATTGCTAAAGAATTTGTTGACCTGGGCATAAAGAAGATTCGGCTTACAGGTGGAGAACCACTAATCAAAAAGAATATTGAACAGATTCTTACCGGGCTTTCCGGGCTGGGCGTTGAATTGGCTATCACGACCAACAGCGTGCTTCTGAATAAGCACATGGACTTCTTATGGGATACAGGAATCCGTAGCGTGAATATCAGTCTTGATTCCTTGCGTGAAGGACGGTTCAACCAGATCTCGAGAAGGAGCTTCTTTCAGCGCATCCGTGACAATATCGATGGTTGTGTCGTCAAAGGATTCACGGTAAAGATCAATGTGGTGGTGATGCGAGGAGTTAACTGTGATGAAATTGTTGACTTTGTGATGGATTTGATGACTTTGTGATGAATATTATGACTTTGTGATGAATTCAGCTATATACATTTCTGTGAATTTGTGTGATATGTGAATTGAGCCTGTATAAATATGTTTCTTGTTTTTTTTAAAAAAAGATAACTTCCGTCGGCTATAGTCAACCGATGGAAGTTACAGTTAGGTTAACTTCCATCGGCTGACCATAGCCATTGGAAGTTAAGGGTCCGGATTAACTTCCATCGGCTAGTCGCCCGGCCAGCTCGACCAGCTAGTCGGACGACTTGAAATCTTTGGTTGAGAGAAGAAAATTCTTTTGAATAACTTTGTTTGCAAATGTTTCGCAACTGAAATGATTTATTTTAAAAGAACCATTTGGAGATCAAAAATATTTAGGAACTCATTTTAAATACAAAATAAAAATCACTTTAGGTTAAAAT
>JBNKYR010000326.1:0-3644 GCA_050300995.1 Crocinitomicaceae bacterium
TCGTATTCTACCGGGTGACTTGGTGGTATTTCCGGCCGGCTTGGATAGCGAATGGGAGGTCGTGAAACCGCTTCGTAAGCATTACAGTTACGATTTTCCCGACGGGTTTTAATCGGCGTTCGTCCGATAAAAGGCATCCTTAGGGATGCCTTTTTTAATGCTCTGAACTCAGAAGAATGTCCTGCATCCCCGGGGTCTGATATACCTGGTAATCACCTTCGTGATCCGAATAGATCAGAAAGGCCTGCAATTCCGGATGCGCTTCAAGGTAGGAAATGCCTTTCTCCAATCCCATAACCAGCACACCGGTTGCTGTGGCATCAGCGGTCAGGGCATCACTGGCGAAAATGGTAGCGCTGAGCAAACGATTCTTGCCGGGGCAGCCTGTTTTGGGATCAATCTGATGCCCGTATTTTATCCCGTCTTCTTCTACAAATTTCCGGTAGTTCCCTGAAGTGGCCACGGCCAGATTTTCCAGGATGACGATTGCTTCCAGGGGATTGCCGCTTTCAGGATTTTCGATGGGTTTTTCGATGCCGACCAGCCAGTATTCTTCATTGAGATCATAGCCGTGCGCATATACTTCACCACCGATCTCCACCAGGAATGAATTGACTCCCTTCGATTGCAGGAATTCGGCAACCACATCCACGGCATAACCCTGGGCGCAGGCGTTGAAATCAAGTGCTACCCGTTTGTCTTGTTTGATCAGCCGATCGCCAACCAGGTTAACCAGGTCGAAACCAACGAACGTGAGGATGCTGTCAATGAGTTCCGGACTGACAGATCGTTTTTCTCCAGGACCGAAGCCCCAGAGGTTGACAAGTGGGTAAACCGTCGGATCGAAGGCTCCGTCCGTGGCCTCCCAGATTTCTTTGGCTTTATTGAAGCACGTGGTAAAGTAATGATCCGCTTTTGCGTCGGGATCATTTGCATTGATCCGTGAGATGATTGATTCCGGTACATACGTCGACAGCGACTGGTCGAAACGGGCGAGTAGATTTTCGATTTCCTCGTAAAAATCTCTGCCTTCAGAATCAATATAGGTGATGCGAAAAGTTGTTCCTTGTGTGAGACCCTGCAAAACCAGTTTTTCACTTTGTGCCTTTCCTGAAGAACCAAGAAAAATACAGGCAAACAAAAGGGTGATCGAATGTTGCAGGAAATTATTTTTTTTCATTGCCAGGGAAACAGGAACGCAGCGAAAGATACGAAAAACCATGCTCTTACTATCCGGATCGAGGCTCCGAAAATCGTGCGATATTCTGGAGGATTGCTTAGCTTAGCACTATGTCCGGGCACGATCATCACCATCACCACCATCATCATGAGAGCACGAAGAATATTCGTCTGGTCTTCTTTCTCAATCTGGGATTTACGATTATCGAGGCGGTCGGTGGAATCTATGTGAACAGTGTGGCGATCGTATCCGATGCTCTTCACGATCTTGGCGATAGTTTATCGCTGGGACTTTCGTGGTATCTCGACAGGAAATCGAAGCAGGGAGCGGACAAAAAGTTCACGTTCGGATACCGGCGTTTTTCATTGCTGAGTGCCCTGATCAATGGGATTGTCCTGATTGTCGGTTCTGCTTTTGTGATTCGGGAGGCGGTGGAAAGGATCATTGTGCCGGAGTCTTCGAATAGTGTTGGGATGTTCTATATCGCGATCGGGGGAGTAGTGATCAATGGCTTTGCTGCATTGAAATTGATTCGCGGAAAATCCATGAACGAACGTGTATTGTCATGGCACCTTGTGGAAGATGTGCTGGGTTGGGTGGCCGTTCTCATCGTTTCGGTCGTACTGATGTTCAAAGACATTCCTGTACTCGATCCTGTGCTGTCATTGGTGATCACATCTTACATCCTCTGGAATGTGGTACGACGGCTTCGGGAGACGTTGAACCTGTTTTTACAGGGAACTCCGCTTGACCTTGACGTGGATGAAATTGTCCGGTGTATTCAGGAGTTTGATCACGTAAAGTCGGTACACAATACGCATCTCTGGTCACTGGATGGCGCCACGCATATATTCAGTACGCACGTAGAGGTCTCTGAGGATATGGATACCCCAAGGGAAATTGATGACCTGAAGGAACGGATCCGGGAACGTGTGATGGAATTCGGGTTGACTCATATTACCATTGAGATCGACTTTGGTATTCCGGTGCATTCGCATCAGTTCTGACCATCTTCGAGCTTGTTTCGATAACTCAGAAAATCAGGGTTTTCCGGTTCCAAACGGAGGGCATTGTCGATGGTTGTCCTGGCTTTTTCCGTTTCGCCGGTCAACATGTAGGCCGCGCCAAGATTGAAATACGCGAGTGCGTAGTCCGGATCAAGAGTCAGGGCTGACTTGAAATCCGGAATGGCTTCGGAAAAATCCCCTTGTCGCGCATAAAGTACACCGCGGTTCATAAATGGTTTGGGATAAGAAGGGTCGATGCCAATAGCTTCTGAATAGGCGCTCATAGCTTCCGGGAGCTTGCCTTTTCGCTCGAAAGCCCTTCCAAGCTCGTAGCACGCTTCAGCAGTTGGCTGCAAGCGAATACTTTTCTGCAGATCATCAATGGCGCCATCAACATCCGCGTGATCTACCCGATGTAGTCCCCTGCTGTACAAGGCCCAATAGCTGTCGGGGTAGTGTTTTAAAATGGAAGTCCACAATGTTTCGCTGTCGTACCAAACCTGCGTTTGCCGAACGGTTTGAACACCGAGAGATGCTAACCAAAGCAGGCATCCACCGATCACTAGGGATCGTAGATTGCCCTTGTTGCGCTGAACAAGATATTCAATTCCGCTGCCGATCAGAATGAATAAACCTATATAGGCGACATATGTGTAACGTTCACTGCTCAGAGCTTTTCCGAAAGGAATGAACTGTGCTACTGGCATCAGGCTGATGAGGTAGAATGCCAGTCCGAAAAACAACGTTCGTTGTCTTTTGTACCAGCGAATCAATAGGAATAACATTCCGGACAGAGGCAGCACAGAAAGGAAAAAATACCAGGCGACATCTGACGGAAAAGGATGGAATGCCGATAGTTTTACCGGAATCAGACACTTGAAGGCGTACCAGGAAAGATTCCAGATGCCGAAAAAGACAGATTGACTAAATGGAATTACGGAAGCATCCACGATCGAATTACTGGACGATTGACCTCCTGATGCAAGGACTCCGGCAACAATGGTAAGTGCAAAAAATGGAATTTTATCCAGTAGTGCGGCTCGGCTCAGGAGTTTTCGTTCCGAGAGATAGTCTACAAGAAGCAGGATCAGCGGCAGGGTAAATGCCATGCTTTTGGAAAGTAGTGAAGCAATAAATCCCAGGAGCGCCAACGCGTAAAAAAGCCATTTCTTTCCGGTTTCCAATCTGACATAGCGCAGGTAGGACAGGAGTGCAAGGAGAAAAAAGAACGTGTAGAGCACATCCTTCCTACCCGAGATCCATGCGACGCTTTCCACATGCAACGGATGCATCCCGAAAAGAAGAGCTCCGATGAACGCGACGGAGCTGGAAAGATGGAGTCCCTGGATCACGTGGTAAACAAGCAGAATATTCAATCCATGGATCAGGAGATTTGTCAGGTGAAATCCAAACGGATCGTCGCTCCAGGCTGCGAAATCAATGGCGAGAGAAAGCAG
>JBNKYR010000327.1:0-3635 GCA_050300995.1 Crocinitomicaceae bacterium
GGAGAATTTTCATGCTATCGTCATCGAAAGGGGGTGCAAAAATACCTTTCCTTTAAGTTATGGCAAGTAAAAGCGGAATGCATTTGAAAATTATTCGATGAATCAGGAGATTGAGCGGTTTAACAGATGGCACGAATGGGCCAATAGCATATGCTGAATACGCAGGAAGAGGTGCTATCGAAGTGCACCGAAAGGTACAAAGCAAAAAGGCCATGAATTTCATGGCCTTTCAACTATTAGTGGAGTCGGAGGGATTCGAACCCTCGTCCAAACGACGAATCGTCCAGCTTTCTACATGCTTAGTTGATGATTGATTTTCGACCAGGCCCCGGACATCAACACCCAAATACCTGGCTTATCTCCTGAATTTCATAACGGCTTAGGAGTTTCACCGCTACTATCCTGAAAGAAATGATCCTTCATGTTCCCTGCCTATCAGGCGGAGGCTTGGGAGAAGGAACTCGTTCCGCTTACTATACTTCAGCTGGAATTAAGGTGATCAGCATCTTGCTAATTACGCAGCGAGGGAATATGACGTGTTGTCAATTATTGTTTGTGACCAGAGTTTAACGAGACTCACCACATGGCTCGACATGCTTACACTCAACAACTGCTATCGCTGTCAAATCCAATACGACCCCAAAGAACTAATGCAAAGTTATCAAAAATTATTCCGTATTGAATTTACTGACAGATTTGCAGTCGGAATTTGGGTTGAATCTTTCTTTTTTACGGAGTCAACTAAATCCTGAGAATTTTCGTTACTGTTGTAGTTTTAAGAAGTTCAACCCAAAACTAACGAAATGAAGTATTTAATTCTTGCTGTCGCACTTACTTGCGGGACGTTCTACTCACTCTCACAGGACATTATTGAGAAAAGGGATGGATCTACGATGGAAGTGAAGGTCATTGAAATCACGGAAACAATGATCAAGTATAAACGGAAAGATCAGCCGGATGGTCCGCTGAGGAATATTGCAGTAAGTGATGTGGCCGTGATCACCTACGCCGACGGAAGTAAAGAACGTTTCGTAGTGGTGAAGGATGAAGAGGCGAGAGAAACACCGGCTCGTGAAAAGCCGGAGCCGAAGTACGAGAAGAGAAGGGGGCCGGATCGTATTCCTGTAGATAAAGATCGATTGTTTGAACCTGGTTTTTTCATGGATCTGTTGCCGGGCTATGCACGGGAGGATTATTCCTTTGGAAATGGTCTGGGGTCGCTGGGAATCCGTGTTGGAAATAAATGGTATTTTGGAAAGGGGCAAAAATATCGCCCCGGAATTCAGGCCACCTGGCTTCGTGTGAATCCATTTTTTAGCGGGCCGTATCCGGACGATATTTCGGACGGATTTATTTCTCCGCTGAATCTTGGGTTTGCAAACATCATCAAATTCGGAGAAAAATCAGGAATGGAAGTGAATCTGAATTTCGGACCGATCCTTCTGGATTTTCCGCCTGAAGGACCAGGCGATCTGGATATTCTTTACGGAATGGATGTCAAATATCGTTATGGACGTTTGGCTGTCGGCATTGATTGTACGCGAATCGGAGCGTACTACAAAAATCCGGTGAATACAATCAGTCTTTCTGCAGGCCTCAAATTTTAAGGGTAATAAATTCAATAAAAAACGCCGGCGATGAAGCCGGCGTTTTTTATTTCAAAACAATTGCGGGTTACTCCTTCACGACTTTCTGCATCGTGATCACTCCCTCATTTCCGACGAGTTGTACCATGTAAACTCCGGAATTCAATGTGGAGAATCGCTTGGCCTCATAAGCCAGCTTCGATTTATCGAGTACGATTGGTTCTTCAATAGAGTTCCCGAGAATATCCGTATAAACAATTGTGTAGTTCCCTGAAAGTGCTTCCTTCAGATTGAAGTAAAGTGCATCACTTGACGGGTTCGGGAAGAAGTTGATGTCTCCCTCCAACTGACGACTTACTGCAATGATATTCGTGTATTCAGCAGTACCATCGTTGTCTACTTGCTTCAGTCGGTAGTACTCAAGATCTTTCGGTGCATAATGACGGTAATCATAGTTCTTCAGCGCATCCGTTGTTCCGGCTCCTTGTGTATAAGAGAGTGGCTCGAAGTTAATACCGTCTTCCGAATGCTCAAGGATGAACAACTCGTTATCCTTTTCACTGAAAGTACTCCAGGAGATCAGGTTGAAATCACCCATGGCTTCTCCATCAAAACTTGCCATTTCTACAGGCAATGGGGTAATTACGATACATGGCCCCGGACAGTTGTAGGTGAATTTGTAAGCTGTATTCGTGGTGGTCCACTGTGTCGGATAGTTGGTTCCGAGAACAGCTTGTGTTCCGTTGTAATTGTGGATTCCGAGGATTCCGGCACCGCTGTTCCAGGTGGTACAAACTTCCTTGTTTGTAATGTGTACCTCGATGTCGTTGGTTGTTTCAAACAGCTTCAACTGTCCTGTAAACAGGAGGGAGTTACAGCTGAAGTAAGGAACCTGGTCGAAGGTCAGCACAAAACGTCGGTTTGGCGCCGTTCCAAGAACCTGGTAACGGATCGTTCCACCAATAGAAGGGTCAACATCCTGCCATGGGAACATGATCGCGTTACGTGGTGCGTCTGTTGTGTTAGGGATCGCAGCATTGATCGGCCAGCCTGAATAAGCTCCCGGTGAGGCATTTCCTGAAGGAAGATTGCTGGCGCAGCTGATCGGATCGAAGATCAGGTACCCGTTGGATGAAACCAGCATCTGATTGTACTGGAATCCGTCAAAGCAGAAATCGAAACCAATCGGCACATAGCTGGATGAGAATCGGTCGTCAATCGGAAGTGCGATGTTCGCTCCTGCGTTCAAATCCGGTGCAAAGGCAATGGTGCTGAACGAGTAGTTCAGGTTGCACGAAGGAGTAGTTGACGTGGTAATGTTGATGTTGAACGGCGTACAGCTTGGCGTAGGATCCGTATCGATCATAATATAGTACGTAGTTCCCGCAGTCAGACCCAAACCACACAGAGAAGGGTTTCCGGATGTGCTTGTTGAGCTACCGATACAGTTGGCGCTTCCGGATCCCGGACAAGCATCTGTCACGAAGATTCCTGTGTAAGAAAGGGTTCCTGTAAGGTTAATGTCCACAGATTCATTCGCCGATGGCGTATAGGTATAGAGAAAATCTTCACCGTCCTGGTAGGAGCTCAAACATCCGTCCGCAGAAGTATAAGTGTTCGCAGCACAACAGGTTGTACCAGAATTGTTGAATGGCAATGAAGGAATGTTCGTTGCATTGGCGCAGGTGCTTGCTCCTCCCGGAGGAGATGGTTCGTACGCACAGATGTCAAAACCTCCGAAAGTATCTCCGCCATATTCCCAGACTCGCACCCATACGGTTGTTCCGGCAGTAAGACTTGAGTTCTGCTGACAGTCTCCCGGGATCGTGCAGGAAGTTCCTGCATGACAGATCATTGGCATCGCACCGTTCTGACTGTCATCGTCATCACATTCGATCAGCGTGTTCAGGTTGTTGCAGTCAGGTCCTGTATACCAGGCCATACCCATATCGGTAGGACCTCCGTTTGGTGAAAGATCAATGATCAGACCTCCCGCAGGAACAGTTACCTGGAACCAAACGTCCGGACCAAGTGAACTACATCCCGGAG
>JBNKYR010000328.1:0-3633 GCA_050300995.1 Crocinitomicaceae bacterium
CGTATCAATACTTATACCTTCAGGAGACGGCAGGGATTTTTTATCAATCTTCCCATTGGATGTCAGGGGAAATGTCGCCAACTGTATGAAATAAGCCGGAATCATATAGGATGGCAATGCTCCTTGCAAATACGAGCGCAACAGCGTCGAATTCAATTCAACTTTACTCTGAAAGTATGCTACGAGTTGATTGTTTCCCTCCGTATCAACCTTACTCAGTACGATGGCTTCTTCAATGGAATCATAGCCACTCAGCACACTTTCTATCTCCCCCAACTCAATACGATGGCCCCTGACCTTTACCTGATCATCTATACGCCCCTGATATTCCATCTCTCCGTTTGCAAGAAGGCGAACCTTGTCTCCTGATCTGTACAAACGTTCTCCTGACTTGAACGGATTATCTATAAATCGCTCATTTGTCAATTCAGTCCTGTTCAGGTAGCCCCGGGCCACACCTGATCCTCCGACATATAACTCACCCGAAACACCGATAGGTAATAATTGCCTGTTCGCATCCATTACATAGCAACTCAACGTAGGGATAGCCTTCCCAATATTGCTAATGTTTCCGGTTATTTCTGTTTGACCAATCTCTTTGTATGTGACATGAACCGTTGTTTCGGTAATCCCATACATGTTGATCAGAAGTGTTTCCGGATATTTACCGTACCATTCTCTGAGTTTCCCGGGAGACAATGCTTCTCCGCCAAAAATGACGTAGCGTATATTTAATTCTTTCGCAGGTATCTGAACTTCCTCGCGAATCAAATTATAGAAGGCTGAAGGGGTTTGATTCAACACCGTAACTTTCTCGGCTTTCAATAATTCCAGATACTCTGCAGGATCTTTAGCGGTAATACCGGAGACTATAACCAATTTACCTCCGAAAAGCAGAGCTCCGTACATCTCCCAAACCGAGAAATCAAAACAGTATGAATGGAACATCGTCCATACGTCCTTTTCATTGAAGTCAAACAGACGTTCATCTGCTTTAAGCAAGCGAACTACATTTCGGTGTTCGATCATTACACCCTTTGGCTTTCCTGTTGTGCCCGAAGTGTAAATGATATATGCCAAATCTTCCGGACGCACATCCATACCTAAATTGGAGTTGCTGTATTCCGAAGATTCGGAATTAAACTTCTCCCACTCCGAATCATTTATCAGCACCTTGCACCCGCTATCTTCGAGCATGTATGACTTTCGAGATTCTGGGTAATCCGGATCAATCGGAACATAGACACCTCCTGCCTTTAGTATCGCCAGAATGCTCACGATCATTTCAACGGATCTTCCCAGTTCTATTCCTATCAACGTCTCCCGATCAATATTGTAGGTCTGGCATAAATAATTCGCCAATTGATTGGAACGCTCATTAATTTCCTGATAGGTGTATTTTTCATCTCCGAAAACAACCGCCATATTATCAGGTGTCATCTTTACCTGCTCTTCAAACAAGGATACGATCGTCTGGTCCTGCGGGTAGCCGGAGGAAGCACTATTAAAGTCCACCAATAATTGATGTTCCTCTACTTTACTCAGGAAATTAATACGGCCCACCGGTTCTCCCGGAGATGACAACAATTGGCACAACAGTTCTTTATAGTGAACCATCAGCCCTTCAATCATCTCGCGTTCATAGATATCCGTATTGTAATTCACTCCGAACGAAATGAATTCTCCTACTTCCTCAAAGTTTATGTCTAAATCGAATTTGGAGAATCCAGGCCCCCGATCATTGATCTGATCGGTCTGTTCGCCATCCAATTGAAGATCTCCATGAAAAGTCCCCGCGTTTTGAAGTGTCAGTATTACGTCAAACACTGCACTTCTACCCGTATCACGATCCAGATCCAAATCTTCGACCAGTCGATCAAAGGGGTACATCTGATGTGAATATGCCTTTAACGTGTTCTCCTTTACTCTCGAATAAACTGTTGCAAAACTCTCCTCCGGATCAACGCTGTTCTGTAGCGCCAATGTATTGACATAAAATCCTATCTGATTCTCCAAATCCGCATGATCCCTACCGGCAACTGGGGTGCCTATCGTGAACGTTTCATTTCCGGTATATCGTTGAAAAAGCACATTCCAACTGGCTAGCAAACTCATAAATATGCTTCCGCCTTCTTCATGTACAAAATGCTGTAACCTCTCCGTGGTTTCCTTCGAAAGGTATGTGCTCAATGAGCGACCATTGTATGTTTTCACTTTTGGACGCAGTTTATTCCCGGGTAAATCCAATACCGGAACATCACTGGAAAGCGCTTCTAACCAGTAAGATCTGTGCTCTTGAAATGATGCTGATCCAAGCTCCTTTTGCTGCCACGACGCATAGTCCTTGTACTGGATACGTAAGTCCTGAAGGGGAGCAGGTTTGCCCGAAATAAATGCTTCGTAAAACGCAAGTACTTCACGTGTCAAAACATCCATTGACCAGCCATCACTTATGATGTGGTGCATATTGAAGTAAAACACATACCGGTCATCCTCCAACTGCAATAAACTCGCCCGGATCAACGGTCCTGAAGAAAGATCAAAGGCCTTGTAACTATCCGCTGAAATGTATGCCTGTACACGCTCCGATTGATCCGATGATCCGCGGAAATCTTCCAGGTCGATCGTAAAGGACAGTTCATCTGCTGAAAGTACCCATTGACGTGGTTCATTTTCAGCATCCGTACGGAAGACAGTCCGAAGTATTTCATGGCGATCGATCACAGCATGGATCGATCGTTTGAACTGCTCAATGTCGATGGCCCTGTTCAGATAGATATAGCCCGGCATGTTATACGCCTTCGAGCCTTCTTCGAACTGGCTGAGCACCCACAATCGACGTTGTCCGTCTGAAACTTCATAGCTCTCAGCATCCGGAATCCGATCGATGGAAGCAAGTGTCCCTTTCGCGGAAGCAGCTATCAATGCTGCCTGCAAACGGATCGTGGGTTGCATGAAGATATCCTTGAGGCCGATCTTCACATCAAAAGCACGGTAGTACTCACTCACCAAACGTGTTGCCTTTAAACTGTGGCCTCCTAATTCAAAGAAATCATCCGTTACTCCGATATCATCCCGACCAAGAATCGCTTCCCAGATCGAGACGATCTTTTGCTCGGTTTCGGTGGAAGCCGCCACATATTCAGTACCGCCACGCATTCCTGATCCCTCAGGAGCCGGAAGTGACTTCTTATCTACCTTTCCATTAGGGGTGAGAGGTAACGCTTCCAACCGAACAAAGTATTCAGGAAGCATGTAAGTCGGTAGTATTTTTTGCAAAAAGGATCGCAGCTCTGTTGAATTTACCTCCTGATCGCCTTGTACATAGGCAACGAGTTGATTAATTCCATCAGCATCCTGCTTGCACACTACCACTACCTCATCGACGGAATTATGACCAAGCAGTGCGTTTTCAATTTCGCCCAGCTCAATACGGTAGCCTCTTATTTTTACCTGATCGTCAATACGACCCAGGTATTCCATTTCACCGTCAGCCAACATACGTACCTTGTCGCCTGATTTGTACATGCGCTCTTTTGGCTTGAATGGATTCTCAGTAAATTTCTCGTCGGTTAATTCCTGTCTGTTGAGATAACCACGCGCCACACCTTCTCCGCTCACATATAACTCACC
>JBNKYR010000329.1:0-3587 GCA_050300995.1 Crocinitomicaceae bacterium
AATACGGATGCCACACTTACCCTGGAGGAGTTCCTCTATTACGGAAAGCTCAAAAGCGCGAAAAGTTATGTTAATCCGAACACCGGCGGACCGATACTGCACGAGCACAAGAGTTTCGATTACGACTACACCCTGGCCTTCAAGAACGGTTGGACGCGCCCCAACTACCTGCGCATTGAACTTCCGAACCAGTATCTCTACGGAAGGAATTACGAGTACCGGGACATCTATACAAATGATTACCTGACACTGGATTACGCCACCTATACCTACGACACCCTTGGACAGGTGGTAGACACGGTATGGCACTACAGCGCCACGGATGGGCTTGCCAAACTCAGTGCCGCACCTGCTTATATGACTGGCTCCTACGACGATGTGGAATCGCCGAAAATGCTCGAATTTTACTTCTATGATTCGCTCCTGCAATACAATCCTGAATTCATGCTTCACTCCTACTTCGTAAAGAAGACAGGCGAAATGACACGCACCTACGAGGATTACCTGGGCAAAAATGCCTCAGGAGGCTCAGGACCACCGGTTTACCCACCGTCCAAAGGAGACAATCCGCACGGAACCGGCGTGGTAAATCCGCAACCTTACGACTCACACAGGGACGCTGACCAGATGGCCTACATCGACGATCCGGACGGAGATCTTATATCATCGCTGATTGCTGACAGCCCACTTTCCGATACAGTGTTGATCCACCTGGTAAATTCCTTTTACACGGTTGATCCCCCGGACGTGGCCACGCTGCTCGCCTATCAGCAGGGCTTGTCGAATACGGTATTCGAAGCCGTCCTGAGTAAGGCCTTAAGCTTCGATCCTGTCGACATCGCAAACATCATCCAGGTACAACCCTATTTCTCAGACACCACACAACTCCATCTGCTCAGCATTATCAACAGCAGTTTCAGCGCCGATGTGGTGCGGGATATACTGAATAAGAATCTCTACCTCACCGATACCGTGGTACGTGCCATGGCGCAAAACAGTAACGCCTTTCCGGGAGAATCCTTTGCCGACGTACTGGAAACGCAGACCCAGTTTACCGAAACCGTTCTGCAGGACATCATTGCTTCAGATCACCTCACCAGCGTGAACCTTGCACGCGTGTTGCAACACCAGTACATGTCCGACGATCGCTTCATGCAAATCCTAGCAGATACCACTTTCCAGGAAGATCATATCACAGACCTTCTCGAACTGACTCTTTCCTTCCCGGGGGATACCGCAATCACGAGAGCAATGAACATGAATCCTAATTACACGGCAAATAATGCCAAACGCATCTTTGAAGCCGGACAGCGGGATTACAGCGAAGCGGTCTACGATACCATTGCAGCCAATTACCCAAGAAAGTTCACCTTCATTACCGGGAATATGACCGACCTCTATGCCTTTAAAGGCTATTGCAACAACCCGGTCATCCAGGGACGCAATTACATTGAGACCAACACGGCATACGAATACTATGAAGCCGATTACAACGGAACTGCACAGGGATTAGCCTACGAAATTCTGATGGGACTTCGTTCATCGGTACGCGATACCGTCAATCCGTTCCCCCGATCAGCCAGTGCCCTTGGATACTCTTCTCTGAATCCTGGTTTCTCTACCAATAATCTGACATTGCGCCACGAACCTTCCTGGCAGTTGTTCGCCAAAGAAGTCACTTCTCCGCATCAGCCGGAAGCTTACAGCCGTGAAGAATATTTCTACCTCTACGACCTTCAGAACCGTTACGACCGTCACTGGTACAATTTTGCGCTGGATGAACCGAACGGGTATTTTAGCGTAGATGTTCTTGACAGCACCGCAGCATGGGCAGACACGCTCGTTTCATTCGATCAGTGGGATAATTATTACCACACCGGTTATCCGATCCTTCCCGAATTCGACGGAATGGAACGCACCCGTTTCTACGGTGATCGGGCACGCCCCTTCCAGAAGACCAGCTTCATGAAGAACACCCGGGATAACGAACCGCTTTCTTCGTCGGAATACTATCACTACACCCGTCGCTGGATCTATGACGATCTGTATACCAGCATTGGAGACACCGCATGGTTCGTAGGAGATAGCTGTCAGACGGTCGTATCGTCACCTCCCTGTGGAAGCCCTGACGATTGCGAATCCTGCACCAATGTCTTCTACAAGGACGTGATCATGGAGCCCATTGATGTGACGCCGCTCTATCAATGTCTCTGGAACTTCCCGGGCCTGGGTTACTATGCCTGTCCGTCAGAAATAGATTGGAGTTCGGTGGATTCCACGGCAGAGCTGGTCTATTGCAACTATGGCTTCGAACCGGATACCACCAGCCACATGCCTCATGTCGGCATTCTGATGGACAAAGCACTCTTTCTGAAGGACGTGACGGTGCAGGTGGATTCGCTGGATCACTCCGCAAGTCCGCAATTTGCGAGCAACAAACTGGATCCACGCAACAGCTATGTCGCGGAATTCTATATCGCGAATCCGGAAACTCCGGATGCACAAGGCTTTGATGGTGAATACAGCATGATTTACCCCTTTGATCACCTGACCACCCGAACCATCAAAGAACGGAACCGTTACGGACAGGTAGAACTGGAAGAGAACCAGATTGGTCTGAAAACCCGTTACTATTATGAGGATGCTTACGGAATCTGGCACCGCGACAGTACCTGCGTGGCCAACCAGTTCAATACCGTATTCAACGGAAATATTGGCCTTCCCTACCGGATCACCGTCGGGCATCTGGACAGTGACTCTCTTTCGTCGACGTATGAGTACACCGGCTCGGGTCTGGTATCAAAGATGACCGAACCCACGGGTAAATACACCGATTATACCTTCGACAACTTCAATCGTCTGACATCGGTTACGGAAAACGGCAGTCGTCTGCTTTCCGAGATCGACTATGCGGTCTGGCGACATAACAACACCCTCACCTTTGATGAACGTACCGAACAGAACTACGTGCAAACCACACTTTACAACAGCAACCTAGGTGTGGACACACTGGATTATGAGATCCGTCGGGCGTATCTTGACCCCCTGGCACGGAACCAGAGTACTATTTCCGCTTACTATTCCACACCAACAAACCTGCGGCAGATCCACACCGGCTCGGTGACCTACGACAATTGGGGACGTGTGGAAAAAGCATACAAGAACTTTGCGGTGGACTCGACATTGATCAAGGCCTGGACAAACTTTACAGTGCCTTATGCCGAGACTGCCTACGAGAACGATCCGAAGTCACGTGCGCTGCGTGTTTCCAACTATGGCGTGGACGTACAGAGCGCCCGGGTGGTCCGGAACCGCTACTCCATCACGAACTACATCTATGCTTCCTGTGAACTCGGACTGACCGTCGTTGAGTTCAATAAAATCCTTGGTCCGAATTCCAAGAGCAGCTTCAAACTGTACCGCCATGAAACCACCGATCAGGACGACAAAATAAGCGTGGAATACATCAATGCCTTCGGACAAAAGGTCGCTGCGCTTCGCTACAATGATCTGGGCGAGAAGATCCGTACCCTCTTCGTCTACGATAGCTACGGCAATGTGGAAGAAGTGATCAATCCGGAGCGGCA
>JBNKYR010000330.1:0-3581 GCA_050300995.1 Crocinitomicaceae bacterium
GACGGTCACTCGAAAGTTGGCGGAGAGAAAGAGATCCTGATTAACAAGGACGGCAGCATTACGGTACGCAATTATTCGAATGAAATTCATGTAGGACATACAACCATCATCCCTCCAATTCCTGTAATTATTAAGGAAGGCTTTAAGGTTTACCGAACAACCCGGAAAGGACAGGCATTCGATATGGCGGATGGACCCATTTCAGGAATCAGGAACGTGATGGCCAACCAGGAGATCACACTCGACCGCAACAAAAAAGGGCAAAGCATCACGGGATTCGGTGCAGCCTTTACGGACGCCGCGGCTATCAATTTTTTCAGCCTGGATGAAGCCAAACGGGAAGAAATTCTGGAAGCCTATTTCGGCGTGAACGGTCTGGGCTACACCATGGGCAGGGTTCCGATGACAAGTTGCGACTTCTCGGAAGTGAACTACACCAGTATTCAGAAAGAAAACGACTTCGAACTGGATAGTTTTGAACTGGCCAAACAGGATGTGAACGAAAGAATTCCATTGATCAAACTGGCCAACGAAAAAACGAAAGCAGCCACCGGCAAAGAACTCCAACTGTTTGGAAGTCCGTGGACAGCACCACCCTGGATGAAAGACAACAAGCGATGGGTGCACGGAAAACTGATCAAAGAGGATAAGTATTATAAAGCATGGGCCCTGTACTACAAGAAATTCTTCGATGCGTACAAGGAGCATGATATAGAATTCTGGGGGTATACCGTCATCAATGAACCGCATGCCTGGGGAACCGGAAATATTGCAGTGAACTGGGAATCCATGATCTTTGAAGCTGATGAGCAGGCCGCTTTTGTAAAAAACTATCTGGGTCCGCTGATCGGAAAAGAAGGAGCCCACCATAAAAACCTGAAGCTGATCGTTCACGATGATCAGAAAGATACCTTGCTGCGCGACACCAAAATTATGCTGGACCCGGTTGACGGAATTTCCAAATACGTCGATGGTGTAGGTTTCCATTGGTACCAGATGATCAGAAGAGCGTCCTGGTGTCCGGACGATGATGCCTTCTGCGGGACGGCTGTTGCCAACACACGCAAGTGGCTCGACGACAATTCAATGAAGGACGTTTTCCTGTTGCCTACCGAAGCATGTGAAGGCTTCTTCTGGGGGAATGACCAGGGACCTTCGGAAGACCTGAAAACCCAATGGTACAGAGCGGAACAACTCGCACAGGATATCATAGCTGATCTGGACAATGGTGCGGTTGGCTGGATGGACTGGAACCTCCTCCTGAATGACCAGGGCGGACCGAATTGGGCTGAAAAGTATTGTGATGCACTGATCCTGCGCAACAGAACCAACAACGATATTTACCGTCAACCGCACTATTACTATTTTGCGCATTTCACCAAGTACATTGTACCAGGTTCAGTTCACATCTATTCGGAAGTGAAGGCAAGTACAGGTGCGACGCCGGTACTTTGCACAGCATTTGAAAGGCCGGATGGGATCATTGTTGTGGTCGTTCAGAATCATACGGAACATGATTATCAGCTGAACATCGAATACGAAGGAAAACACCTTCACCTTCTGGTGATCGCTCATTCCATTGAGACCTGTTTATTCCATCACGATTGCGTGCCGTTTGAATGACGACTATTCGCATGTAGCTTGATCGATCGTGTCGGAAGCGGGAGTTCTTCCGATCGGTTTCGCACCAACGAAGGTCAAGCCAGCGAATAATTCAGAAGTAGCACAAGCGCCAGCCCAGCTACCAGCAAGATCGCAAGTGATCCGAAACATCCTTTCGATTCAAGCCCCTTTGATGCAACGACTCCTTCAGGAACCGGTAATTCAGGATCATCATCCCTCTCGGGTGACTCCGACTCCCTGATAATTTCCAGTTTCGTGTCGTCAGGGCTTCTCCCACCATCAGGAAGCAAAGCGGCATGACACTCTTCAAAAAAACTACAGGTCTCCAGGATCGGCCGGATCTGAGCAAATACCCGCTCTATATCGGCTCCCTCGTTGCAGGCGATCAGAAATTCTCCTCCCGTGTTTTCGACATCGATCCCCATGATCTCCAGAGCTCCTGAATTATCCTGATCCAATACCGACTGAATCGCATCAACAAGGTGTTCAACATCCTCCTGATCTTCGATCGAGCCTTCAAACCAGATCACGATCTGATGCCGTGATAAATGCCTGTCCTTTACAGCATGCGCCGCAAACAAAATGGCTGTCAGTTCGCTTTCCGTCATTCTCTTTCTCGTTACGCGTGTGCCCTTAAAAGAAACTTTCTCATGGTGCTTTGGTGATTGGTACTAAATATACCGCTTAAATGACATCAGATCGCGATTCAGACTATTCGAGCTGCCTTTCATTGAAAGGAGTTCGCCCCGGAAGCCTGCAACTCACTCAGGCAAAAGCACACTTCACTCGATCATTCCTACACCCTTAACATCCGTTAACTTAAATTCTTGTTAACGAACATTTTGTGGCACGAAATACGCAATCCCGTTTTCAAGTTTAATCCGTTCGGGAAAGAGATCTTAAAGTGCGGGAAGCAAAGTGTAGAACGCAGGGATCAAATTCACGGACACAATAATTAACGTTATGAATAAGATAACGAAAAACAAGATCGGGATGTACAAGGCCGTCAGGACGGTACTTGAGAACCACGAGGCGATTTGGAACAATGTTCCTGCGTTTAGCCAATCGCACAGCGCGTTTATTCAAAAATTGAACGCGATTGAACAAAAATCATTCGAGCAGAGCCTCGCGACGATCGGGATTAGCGCTGCGAAGGACGAGAAACGTCGAATTGTTGGCGAGAAGACCTTCGCGATCAGTAGTGGAATGGTTGCGTTCGCCGTGATGACGAACGACGCGACTCTGCTGAAGCAAATGGACATCGGGCGGAAGGCCATCTTCCAGGCGTCGAAAGTCAATCTCCTGCAGATGATCGATCGGGTTATTGCGAAAGCTTCCGAATTTGGGAACGAGTTGACCGACTTCGGTGTTGATCAGCAGAGCGTGGCTGAATTACAGACGCTTCGAGATGAGTTGGAAACGCAACTGAATGCCCCGCGTAATGCGGTGATCGACCGTAAAGGTTTCACCCAGCAAATCAGTGCGCTGCGTCGCGATCTGGATCGTATCCTCCGATTGCAACTCGACAAACTCATGTTTGTCCTGCGTGAGGAACATCCGGATTTCTTTGCAGCGTACACCAACGCCCGGGTGATCGTCGATCACAAGAACCGCGGTGCGGGCAGTGAGGAACCAAACACCGATGGCTATGAGGAATAGTTACTCAGACTGCGAGTCTGCGGATGAATCGGTATAATCCCCTCTTGATGGAAATCGGGAGGGGATTTTTGGTTCAAGAATTAATTGTTCGCAATTCACAACGTGAGAATTCATGAATTTATCAAAGATTTAAATTGATCAAAATATGATAAAGAACCAGTCGTGAGTCGTTCCTTACATAAATGGACCGAAGAACTTTCAACTCTGAGGCATTCACATAAATTTTGGATAAATCTTCGATAGACTTGATTTCAATTCCATCAATACTAATCGTATTTATATTGTCATGGTACTTTTTA
>JBNKYR010000331.1:0-3571 GCA_050300995.1 Crocinitomicaceae bacterium
CCAAAGCACTCGACGGTGGTGAACTGACCCGCTTGGATTTCCTTACCGAAGAAGAGTACCTGGATATCCTGGATACCCTTCCGAAGGAAAACCAATACCTCGAAGACGCTGATCCGAACAAATTCATCGCGAAGATGGGTGCGGAAGCGTTGTACGATCTGTTGAAAACACTGGATCTCGAATCTACTTCTTACGAACTGCGTCACCTTGCGAATACGGAAACTTCCGTTCAGCGTAAGAACGAAGCATTGAAGCGTCTGCAGGTAGTGGAAGCAATGCGTGAATCGCAGGAGCGTATCGAGAACCGTCCGGAATGGATGATCGTGAAAGTAGTTCCGGTAATTCCACCTGAACTGCGTCCGTTGGTGCCGTTGGATGGAGGTCGTTTTGCGACATCCGATCTCAACGATTTGTACCGTCGTGTGATTATCCGTAACAACCGTCTGAAGCGTCTCATCGAGATCAAGGCACCTGAGGTGATCCTTCGAAACGAGAAGCGTATGCTTCAGGAATCCGTGGATTCATTGTTCGACAACTCACGTAAGTCGTCTGCAGTGAAAACAGAATCGAACCGTCCTTTGAAATCCCTCTCGGATTCACTCAAAGGAAAGCAGGGACGTTTCCGTCAGAACCTCCTCGGTAAGCGTGTGGATTATTCGGCACGTTCGGTAATCGTCGTTGGTCCGGATCTGAAACTGCACGAGTGCGGTCTTCCGAAAGATATGGCAGCCGAGCTGTACAAGCCATTCATCATCCGTAAGATGATTGAGCGTGGTATTGTGAAAACAGTAAAATCGGCGAAGAAAATTGTTGACAGAAAGGAACCGGTAGTTTGGGACATCCTCGAAAATGTATTGAAAGGACACCCTGTACTGTTGAACCGGGCCCCTACACTTCACCGATTGGGTATTCAGGCATTCCAGCCGAAACTCATCGAAGGAAAAGCAATCCGTCTTCACCCGTTGGTAACTACGGCCTTCAACGCCGATTTCGATGGTGACCAGATGGCGGTTCACCTTCCGTTGGGGAATGCAGCGATCCTCGAAGCACAGTTGTTGATGCTGGCTTCACACAACATTCTGAACCCTGCGAACGGAGCTCCGATTGCGGTACCTTCTCAGGACATGGTCCTCGGTCTGTACTACATGACCAAAGGAAGAAAGTCTACGGAGGAAAAAGTGGTGAAAGGAGAAGGAGGTACCTTCTACTCTCCGGAAGAAGTGATCATTGCACACAACGAGCGTAAGTTGGATCTTCATGCGTGGATCAAAGTGCGTACGATGGATCTGGATGAGAACGGTGAATTGACAATGCAACTCATCGAAACTACTGCCGGTCGTGTACTCTTCAACGAGAAAGTACCGAACGAAGTAGGTTTCATCAACGACGTAATGACCAAGAAGGCATTGCGTGACATCATCGGTCACGTATTGAAAGTATGTGGTACTTCCGCTACGGCGAACTTCCTCGATAACATCAAGGAGCTCGGTTACCACATGGCCTTCAAAGGTGGTCTGTCCTTCAACCTGGATGACATTATCATTCCGAAGGAAAAAGAAATCCTTGTATCCAAGGCAGAGGACGAAGTGAAAGACGTAATGATGAACTATAACATGGGTCTCATTACCAACAACGAGCGTTACAACCAGATCATTGATATCTGGACGCATACCAACTCGCGTCTGACACATACATTGATGGAACAGTTGAAGAACGATAACCAGGGATTCAACTCCATTTATATGATGTATGATTCCGGTGCCCGTGGTTCCAAAGAGCAGATTCGTCAGCTCTCAGGAATGCGAGGTCTGATGGCCAAGCCACAGAAATCCGGAGCTTCATCACAGGATATTATCGAGAACCCGATCCTTTCGAACTTTAAGGAAGGTCTGTCGATCCTCGAGTACTTTATCTCCACGCACGGTGCCCGTAAAGGTCTCGCCGATACGGCCCTCAAAACGGCCGATGCAGGTTACCTGACACGTCGACTTGTTGACGTTGCACAGGACGTGGTGATCAACTCGGAAGACTGCGGTACATTGCGTGGTCTGGTAGCGACGGCTCTGAAGAAGAACGATGAGATCGTGGAACCATTGAGCGATCGTATCATTGGTCGTGCTGCAGTACAGGATGTTTATCACCCTGAAACGGACGAATTGATCGTGGCCGGAGGTCAGATCATCGACGAAGCAGCAGCGGCAGCGATCGAAGCAGCGGACATCGAAGAAGTTGAAATTCGTTCCGTACTTACCTGCGAAATGCGTCGTGGAGTATGTGCAACATGTTACGGGCAGAACCTGGCGACCTTGCGACCTGCACAGATGGGAGATTCTGTAGGTGTAATCGCAGCACAGTCGATCGGGGAACCTGGAACACAGTTGACACTCCGTACCTTCCACGTAGGGGGTACCGCGGCGAACATCGCAGACGAATCCGATCTGAAAGCAAAAACAGCTGGTACGATCGAAATCGACGAATTGCGTACAATTGATCGTAAGGACAAAGCAGGAAACAAGGTAACGGTTGTTGTAGGTCGTTCGGCTGAATTGAAGCTGACCGATTCGAAAGGAAACGTGACCATGACTGCGAACATTCCTTACGGTGCCGAAATGATGATCGATAACAAAGCGAGCCTGAAGAAAGACGATGTGATCTGTCGTTGGGACCCGTATAACGCGGTGATCATTTCCGAAGCAAAAGGTAAGGTTGTCTTCGATAGCATTATTGAAGGTGTAACGTACCGTGAAGAAGTCGATGAACAAACAGGATTTACCGAGAAGGTAATTACCGAATCACGTGATAAGAAGAAGAACCCTGCGATCCACATCGTAGATCCGAAGTCGAAAGAAGTGATCCGCGAATACAGCTTGCCTGTAGACGCGCACATCGCAGTATCGGAAGGAGATACGGCTGAAGCAGGTGAGATCCTTGTGAAGATCCCTCGTAAGGCTGGTAAGTCCGGGGATATCACCGGAGGTCTTCCACGTGTAACGGAATTGTTCGAAGCACGTAACCCATCGAACCCTGCGGTTGTTTCCGAGATCGATGGTGTGGCTGAATACGGTAAGATCAAGCGTGGTAACCGTGAGATCATCATCACATCCAAGACAGGAGAAGTACGCAAGTACCTCGTGCCGTTGTCCAAGCATATCCTCGTACAGGAGAACGATTTCGTGCGTGCAGGTCAGCCACTGTCAGTAGGAGCGATTACGCCAAACGATATCCTGAACATTCAGGGACCAACAGCAGTACAAGAATACCTCGTGAACGAAATTCAGGAAGTATACCGTCTGCAAGGGGTAAAAATCAATGACAAGCACATTGAAACCATTGTAAGACAAATGATGCAAAAAGTAGAAATTATTGATTCCGGAGATACCTCATTCTTGCCTAAGCAAGTCGTAGACAAATTCTCCTTCATGGAAGAAAATGATGAGATACTAGACAAAAAAGTAGTAATAGATGCCGGAGATTCGGAAAATCTGAAACCCGGACAAATTGTTACTGCCAGAAGGTTGAGAGAAGAAAATTCAAGCTTGAAACGTAAAGACCTTAAAACTGTACAGGTAAG
>JBNKYR010000332.1:0-3565 GCA_050300995.1 Crocinitomicaceae bacterium
GTTGGACGGGTGGTATGCTTACCAACTTCCAAACGACACGTAAGTCGATTCGTAAAATGGCTGCCATTGATAAAATGCAGACAGACGGTACATGGGAAACATTGAACAAGCGTGAGCGTCTGTTCAAGTCCCGTCAGCGTGAAAAACTCGAGAAGAACTTCGGTTCTATCGCAGATATGACACGTCAGCCGGCGGCAGTATTTATTGTGGATATTATCAAAGAACACATTGCGCTGAAAGAAGCTCGTCGTTTGAACATTCCAACATTTGCACTCGTTGATACGAACTCGGATCCTACACAGGTAGACTTCCCGATTCCAGCAAATGATGATGCTACAAAGTCAATCGCGATCATTCTTGAGGAAATCTGCAACGCAATCAAAGATGGTTTGGAAGATCGCAAGAATGCGAAGGATTCCATCGGTAAGGATGAAGAGGAAGTAGAAGAAGTGGAAGCTGCAAAAGTTCCAGCAACGGAAGAGGTAGCTGAAGTAACTGAAGAAGCTAGCGATGACGAAGATACTTCTGAGAAAAAGAAGCCAGCTGCAAAGAAGGTGAAGAAGATCGAGGAGGAAGAAGTGGAAAAGGAAGCTGAAGACAAGTAATTATTAATTGATAAAAACGAATATCCATGGCAATTACAGCTGCAGAAGTTAATAAGCTGAGACAGCAGACGGGAGCAGGAATGATGGACTGCAAACGTGCGTTGGAGGAAACAAACGGCGATTTCGAAGCGGCAGTTGACGTTCTTCGTAAGAAAGGTCAGAAAGTGGCTGCGAAGCGAGGCGACAATGAAGCAAAAGAAGGCGTTATTTTCGCGCAAACTACAAATGATGACAAAGCAGGGGTTCTGCTTCGTTTGAACTGCGAAACTGATTTCGTGGCGAAGAATGAGGATTTCCGAAACTTTGTTCAGTCGTTGGTAAATATCGCAATCGATAAAATGCCTGCAACAGCTGAAGAATTGTTGAATGAATCTTACGATGGTAAGTTGTCCGTAGGTGAGAAAATCACAGAACAGATCGGTGTGATCGGTGAGAAACTGGATCTTTCCGGTTACGAAACTGTGAAGGCTGATAAAGTAGTCGCTTACAACCACCCGGGAAACCAATTGGCAACACTTGTTGGACTGAATAGTGAAACTGAGGCAGCTGGAGATGCTGGTCGTCAGGTAGCGATGCAGGTTGCAGCAATGAATCCAATTGCATTGAACAAGGACGGTGTAGACGAGGAAACAATCCGTCGTGAGCTTGAAGTTGGTAAAGAACTCGCTATTCAGGAAGGAAAACCTGCTGAAATGGCTGAGAAGATCGCGCAAGGACGTCTGAACAAGTTCTTCAAGGAAAACACCTTGTTGCAACAAGATTTCGTACGCGATAACAAAATGACTGTTGAGCAGTTCCTGAACTCTGCAGAGTCAGGATTGACAGTTGTTGATTTCAAGCGTGTAGCATTGAGCTAAGAAAAAATCCTTTAAGGATCCAAATAAAAACCGCTGCGGTCTCCGTGGCGGTTTTTTTGTTTTGTTAGTTGTGGTTGTGCTGCAATTTCAGGTAGAAATGATATTTCGTCCCGTTCAAGTTGTCGAGCGTATAGTGTCCCTCCAATTGCTCGGTGAAAATTTCGATCAATGAAGAACCAAAGCCATTGGTTGTTTTATCAAACGGTTTCCATTGACCGTCATCACTGTATTCGATTTCAAGGGCATCATTTTCAGAGTGCACCTGAATGGAAATGTTGCCATCCTTCTTGTTCGCGAAACCATGTTTCAAACTGTTTACGACCAGTTCATTGAGTATAATGGCCACCGGAACAAAGGTTTTAAGATTGATCTCAGTGGCTTTCACACCGATCTCAAAGTGAATCTTCCCTTCGGGCGCATGAGCACTGATAATCTCTTTGACCAATGCGTTCAGGTAGGCTTCGATGTTGTCTACGCTGATGTCCTCACTTTTATAGATCATTTCGTGGATCAGTGAGATCGCATTGATCCGGTCAATGGTCTGGTTGTAGTCAAAGGGAACATTGTGTTCTTCACTATTGGCTGCCTGTAATTTCAGCATGCTGGAAATGATCTGCAGGTTATTCTTGACCCGATGATGAATCTCCTGAAGAAGTACCTTGCGTTCATCGCTCTGCTTGCGTATGGATTCCAGCGAACGCGAGAGCTGCGCTTCAACTTTTTTCCGCTTTCGTATTTCGCGTTTAAGTGTACGGTTCCAGATGAAGAAACCAATGACGATCAATGCAATTACAGTGATGCTCAGGATCACGTACCAGCGAAACTCGTTTTGGGAAATGCCGTGCTCGTAGCGTACGGAGATCCACTTTTCACGGATGGAATTGTGCTGACTTACCGGAATCTGATCAATGACTTTCTGCGCGATGTCACGTAACGTTCCCCAGTCTTTGGTGCAGGCCATGCCAATGCTGACGTTCCGGTAACTTGTGGGGGCAGCGATCTTGAGGTTGGTAAAGCCATGATGATTGATGTAATAGCTCACTACTCCGAGACTGCCCACGAATGCATCGGCTTCTCCCGTACTAACGGCTTCCAGGCAGTCTTTTACCTTCTCACGTTCAATGATCTTCACCGCCGGGTAGTCGCGACGAATAAGTTCCTGCGTGTAATAGTTCCTGGGAAGGACAACCGTTTTATGATTGAGATAAGAGACGCTTCCCACGAAATTGGCGTCCCTGCGTGTAGCAATGATCAATGGATCCGAAACGATGGGAGAGGTAAAGTCCAGAAACTTTTTTCGTTCGTCGGTGATAGCGCAACTGGGCACAAAATGAATGCTTCCTTCCCGAAGACTCTTCAGTGTTTCATCCCATGTGATGTCAGGAATGGGCTGAAAGTCGATGCCGGTTTCCTCTTCAAGGATTTTTACATACTCTCCGACGATTCCGCTGTATTCACCGTTTTCATAAATCTCGTAAGGAGGCCAGTCGGGTTCATATCCAAACCTGATCACGGGATGCGCTTTGATCCACTCCAATTCTTCGTCCGTGAAATAATCGCTTTGAGCCGTACTGAATAGTGAACAGAAAAGAAGGCAGAATAACCCCATCAATGATGGTGCGTGAATAGTTGGCATCTAACCAAATATATGGAATTCTATTGAATATTCACGCGATATCTTCGAGGACGATCCACTTGCTTCTTCCTGCGGTCATTCAGTAGGAACTAATGCAATTTGTGTATATTTGCTCGACTCAAATCCGGACGAATGAAGTACAAGCGAATCCTCCTTAAACTGAGCGGTGAATCCCTGATGGGGAATAAGTCGTTCGGAATCGACAATCAGCGCTTGAGCGATTATGCTCAGCAGATCAAGGAAGTGCATGATATGGGCGTGGAGGTCGCGATTGTGATAGGAGGAGGAAATATTTTTCGTGGTGTTCAGGCCGAAGAAGGTGGGATGGATCGTACGCATGGTGATTACATGGGGATGCTGGCGACAATGATCAATTCGATGGCGTTGCAGGCGGCTTTGGAATCCGTGGGGGTGCAGACACGTTTACAGTCGGCGATCGAAATGAAAGAGATCGCAGAGCCATTCAT
>JBNKYR010000333.1:0-3564 GCA_050300995.1 Crocinitomicaceae bacterium
GCAATGAAATGCTGGCACTTTCCATTCCGATTATCGGTACCTATCTCATGAAGAAGGGGTTTACTGTAGATTACATCAATGAATTTAAGAATGAGGAGAACAGAAAATACCTGAAGGAGGCTCTGACAAATTCTTCTATTAACCTGATAGCAGTAACAACAACATTGTACGTTTCCGTCGAGCCAACACTGGAAGTCATAAGATACATTAAGAGTATAAATGATCAGGTAAAAATAGTTGTGGGCGGACCCTATATCTCTTCACTGGGCAAGAAATGCGAACTGGATGAAATGCAAATGATGCTGGAACTTCTCGGTGGCGATTTTTACATTGAAAGTGCTCAGGGTGAGGACGCGCTTAGTCAGCTTCTTGATTGCTTGAAGAATGGAAAGGATCTGAAGACCGTTCCCAATTTGTATTATAGAAATGATGGTGTATTTACCAAGACCTTTGAACACAATGAAAACAATTTGATCGAAGATAATCCGATCGATTGGAATCGATTTACCAAAAGATGGTACGGCTTAACTTCAAATTTGAGATCGGCGGTATCCTGTCCGTTCAAATGTTCCTTCTGCACCTTCCCGGAGGTAGCAGGTAAATATGAGTTCAGCAGTGTTGAATGGATTAGAAATGAGTTGAGAAAGCTGAAGGACATGGGAACAGTTACTCATATTCACTTTACCGATGACACATTTAATGTACCTAAGAAAAGGTTCAAGGAGATACTGAAAATGATGATCGAAGAGGATTTTGGGTTCACCTGGGAATCTTTCTATAGGTGTCAGTTCGGAGATGAGGAATCAGTTCAACTAATGAAAGAATCCGGTTGCTTGTTTGTATACACCGGTTTTGAATCAGGTTCGGATCAGGTGTTGAAGGCAATGGATAAAGGCGCCAATAAACGAAAGTATCTGGAGGGACTTCAGTTGTTGAAGAAATATGGAATTGCCACTTACGGAAGTTTCATTATCGGATTCCCATCGGAGACGAAAGAAACAGTTGAGGAAACACTGGAGTTTATCGAGACCAGTGGATTGGATTTCTTCAGAAGTCAGGTGTGGTATTATGATAAGATCTCTCCGATCGCACGACAAAATGAGAAGTTTAATTTATCCGGACATGGTTTTGATTGGGCTCATAAGACAATGAATAGTGCGGAAGCCGCAGATTACAACGAGTATCTGTTCAATAATTCCGAAAACTGTATCTGGGTTCCCGAACATGATTTTGGTCCTTTAGGGGTTGTTCAGTTAATGCTTGAAGGACTCGAGATGGGCGATATTAAAGAAATGCTCAAACTGTTCAAAAAAGGAGTCCAGGATAAACTTGCGAATAGAAATAGTAGCTGTTATTCTGAACTTGACAATCTGATTTGTTCAGGATTTAGCGAGGTAACACACATATTTTAGGCCAGTAAACTCAATTTTTTGAAACAATCTCAAACTGACGTGATTCACCAGGAAAAAACGATGAAAGAACTAATTACAACGTTACGGCTGAAAAAAATAAAGATCTCCGTAGATGGTACGAACCTTAAGGTAAATGCTCCTAAAGGTGCAATGACTATGGAACTTGCCGGATTGATCAAAGAGAATAAAAATGAGCTGATCCGCTATTTGCAGGGAAATAACTCAAACTCGGCAGAAATTGAGCAAGTTGAGAAATCGGATAACTATGAATTGTCCTCGGCTCAAAAAAGATTGTGGATCTTAAGTCAGACAGTGGAAGGAAGTCTGGCATATAACATGCTCAGTACATATGTATTTCACGGAAACCTGGACCGGGCTGCTTTAGGGCGGTCGTTTGATGCGTTGATCGAGCGGCACGAGATTCTGAGAACCGTTTTCAATGAAGATTCACATGGCGAAATAAAGCAATATATAAAGGATGCTCAGAATCAGTCTTTCAAGGTAGAATACATTGATCTTCGCGGGGAAGAGTCAAAGAATGAGCGAATTCGGGAAATAATCAGGGAGGAAACAGAAACTCCATTTGACCTGGAAAACGGGCCATTGTTGCGTGCAAGGTTAGTACAATTGGAGGATAGTGAATATGTGTTTTCATATGCGATGCATCATATCATAAGTGATGGATGGAGTATGGGAATTTTGTTACAGGAATTGCTTACCCTCTATAACAGTTTCTGTAAGGGTGAAGATAATCCGCTTGTACCGTTGCGCATTCAGTATAAAGACTATGCCGTCTGGCAGCTCAATCAATTAAGAGGGGAGAATTTACAGGCACACAGATCATACTGGCTGGATAAATTCTCAGGAGATTTGCCGTTACTTGCTTTTCCAACGGATAAGCCAAGATCATTGGTGAAATCATTTCGGGGAGGATCAGCGGTAACGATCATTGATCGTTCGCAGGTTGAGCAATTTAAAAAACTGGTCCAAAGGGAAGAATGTACGTTTTTTATGGGGTTGATCGGCCTTGTAAATGCACTCTTTGCTCGTTATACAGGACAGGAGGATATTATCGTAGGAACTCCAATTGTAGGGAGAGAAAATGTCGATCTGAAAGATCAGATCGGGTTCTATGTGAATACGCTTGCCTTGCGAACACAGTTTAAAGAATCAGGGAACTTCAAGAGTTTGTTGGATCGGGTTAAGAAGGTTGTATTAGGTGCGTTTGAACATCAGGTCTATCCGTTCGATGAGTTGTTGGAAGATCTCGAACTCGGACAGGAAATGAGCCAGCGCGGTTTATATAATGTTGTTGTTGCAATAGACGATAACTTTAAGTCTTCTTCAGAGGAAAGCGGCCGGAAATTGGGAGATCTGACGGTTTCTGTGTATAATGATCGGGAGGAGAAGACAAGTAAGTTTGAAATACTCATCGTTTTTGCCGAAGTAGAAAATGGATTAAGAGTTATTGTTGAATACAATAGCGATCTCTATACCGAGGAAACAGCAAAACGGATATGTGGTCATGTTGGGCAATTCATGGAGGCAGTCATCAAAGCTCCGGATCAGTCCATAAGTGAATTACACTTTTTGAGTGAAGCGGAACAAAATGAACTGCTGTACGACTTCAACCGAACTCAGGTTGATTATGAGAAGGATAAAACCTTGATTGAGCTGTTCGAAGTACAGGTAGAGAAAACACCTGATCAGACCGCTGTATTTCATGATTACCAGGAAATCACCTTTGTAGAATTGAATGAAGTTGCCAATCAGTTTGGTGATTACTTGCGTAAAAAATACCAGGTAATGCCGGGTGATTTGGTCGGTGTGAAGATGGATAGAAGCGAAGAACTCTTATTCGCTGTTTTGGGGATTTTGAAATCCGGAGGTGCATATGTGCCTGTTGATCCTGATTATCCCCAGGAGCGCATTGACTTTATGTTAAACGATAGTAATTGTAAGCTCTTGGTTGATGTGGAAGAATTTTCAAAATTCAACTCGCTTCGCGATCAATTTTCAAAGGAAAATCTTCAGAGGAATAAATCCGCTTCTGATCTGGCTTATGTCATTTATACCTCAGGTAGTACCGGGAAACCAAAAGGGGTAATGGTTGAACATGGTGCAGTGATCAACACCATTTTTGCACAAATGG
>JBNKYR010000334.1:0-258 GCA_050300995.1 Crocinitomicaceae bacterium
TGGTGGAACGTAAAACAACCACGGCCCGCATTGCAGCGTTGAGTAAAGAGATCACGACCCTGCTTCGTTTTCAGTTGGACAAGCTGATGCTGTCCCTGAAAGAGGAACATCCTGATTTCTTCGTCACGTACCACAATGCGCGTCACGCCATTGATGCGAAGCATCCGCGCAAGGACGATGACGGCGATGAACCAAATGCTGGCGATTATGGAGAGTAGACTTCGAGAGCCTCAGTCTGCCCTGAGTACTACCGATGCC
>JBNKYR010000334.1:268-3559 GCA_050300995.1 Crocinitomicaceae bacterium
ATCAAAAACGCCACCACCCAATTGGCCGAGTAAAACAGGAGAAAAATCAGGAAAAGGAAGAGATAACAATCCTCCTAAACCCCCAGCCCCGAAAAAGGGAGAGTAATTCACGCAAAAAGCCCCGCCTTCTCTCGACTCACTTTGACTTCGCTCAGTGCAAGTCGCTCGAGATTCGGCGGGGCTTCTTGATTCAAAGATTCAAGGATTCAAAAATCAGAAAGCTCCCGGAACCCGGCGAAATCTTCTACAGCTTCCGTATCCCAGTATAAATGCGGTAAAACAAGTATCTTCAGGTATAAATACCTGCGTAAAACTACGCGGTTTTTCGGGCATTTGTACGTACATAGTTTACGGACTACTTTTCAGAACTTTGAGGCATACGAACAAAACACATCACGTATGCACACTATTCACAAATTCATCCTTGCAAGTTTTCTTTTTCTTTCATCGACCACCTTCGGGCAGATCGTCGGAGGTCGCGGCAACAGCGAAATGGCTCCGAAAGTAGCCGAAGCTGCCAAACTAAACGGCGGTGGTTTTGTCGGCGATGTCAACATCATGACCGGCGAGTATTCGGCTTCCATTCCCCTGGGAACGGTATCCACACCGTCCAGCGTCAGTTTCTCCCTGGAATTGAACCACACCAGTTCCTTCACGTTCGGAACCGTTCCGCCAATGACGGCCGGGATTCCGTATGGAGACGGCTGGAGTCCGAACATTCCGACCATCTCCGTGGAAACGGATGTATTTCATAAGTTTTCATGTACAGAGATTACAAACGATGCAAACGGCGTAGGATCTGTCCGATTGAATTTCAATATGATGAATAGCATCGACAGTAGCAGTTATAATGCGGAGGATGAAGGTGATCTTTATTGGTTCTCACCGATCGTAAGTATTCCCGGAGTAGGTTCCGGGCGTGCCGTTTTCAAGTACGTGGATGTATCGGATGACAATTGCGTGGTCTTCGTGCTTAGTAAATTCGAACAACCGTTGGAGATCAGGTATTACGGATCATCCTGGGCCGTGATCACGTCAGACGGAACACGCTATGAATTTGGTCGTGAAGGTCATCTTGCCAATTATCGCGCCCCTTCCAACCAACGTGTATTGTTCTATGATCAGGCCTGGTTGAATTCCGGCAAGAACATACAACACGAAATTGCCGACTCAAGCGACTACGGCATTTACGCCGGCGGTGTACAAAACGTGATCGAACCCAAGAATTCTTTTAACGTATGGCATTGTACCGAGATCAGGAATCCACTTGTTCCTTTGCAAGGCATCCGCTTCGTGTATAAGCGCTACGGAAAGTTCAACTACTTTGAAGAATTTAACCAGGTACGCTACGAACAGGTGCGTACGGATGTCTTCGGCACATCTACCAACACTGATTACTCAGCCTACACCGACATCCTCCTGCAGGAGATCTATTCATACGTACTCGAAAGTCCGGTGGACATCCTCGAACTGGACTATAAAACCCAGTTCGGCCCGACCATGATCAACGGACTGAATTTCAACACTTCCGGCGTGGAACGTCTCGATTCTCTTTACAGTTACAAGGTCATTGACGAGTGGTACGGATCGAGCAATAATTTCTCCAGCTGGCGACGGTACAAGCATGCCGGTGACCTGGGCGGCGGATACCCAAGTACACTGGTTGACGGAAGCAATCCCTACATCTATAACACCGGATCGGGAGACAATTACTACCGTGTAAGCGGCTCCAGCGGGCAATTGAAATTCGATAACGGCTTTCTGGAAAGTCCGCGGATCACTTCCGGTTTAGGAACACTCTATTTACCCGGTGACATTTACCAGGTACAGGCCTCTATTTCACGGAATGACTCTGACACACTGCTGCAAGGGAATGGAACCATAGACATTGCACTGGTAACCGGTACAAACCCTGTAAGTGACGCGAACAGCTCTATCTCTCGCTCAGCCTACAATTCCTCCCGCGGGGACGAGATCTTCTCCACGTTCAATTCGGCCATGAAATGGCAGATGGGCTACGGACAATCCGTACTGCACACTTCCAACACCTTTGTGATGCCCAATGTCCCTTACGAAAATGGTGGGTTCCACATCCAGGTAGGACCGGGGAACTCGGACCAGGATTTTGCTGCCATATCTGACGTAAACAATCCGTTCGTCTCCTCCGGCAGCCCCTATTACATCCCTGATGTCCTGAAAACCTATCCGTTCCACACCAACTCACGCCAGATCACCTCCACCGGAAACATCCCGCACAACTTCGGAACCGGCTATCCATGGGGAATGATGATCCCGGTATTCAATAAGATGGCCCTGAGCGGTACTACCACCTTAAACGGAAGTGCGGCTTCCCCTTCGGAATTGTATAAAGCCTGGTGGAATTCAACCACATACGGAATCCCAGGGGTTCAACACATGCCCACTCGCTTCGACGGAGATATCGCCGGGCTTGATTCGTTGAAAATTACGCGCTACTCCAAAAACCCTTACATGCTGCAAGGTGTCCGCCTGTACCGCATGAATGGCGATTACGGTGTCTATTCCGCTGATTCCATGACGGGACGTGTCCTGGTGAGCCAGAAACTACTTGAATACGAAACCCAACTGGCCAAGGTCATTAAAAATCATGTGTACGAACCTGGTGACACCGTACGTTTCGAGGGCTTGCAGCGCGTCATTATCCTGCTGAAAAACGTGCGCGACATACCAAATGACACCAACCTGTATGCCACCAACTACGGTGTTTCGGATACTTCCCTGATCCCAACGATTTTTATCGGCTATACGGATGTATTTGCCATCGACAATGCGAATGACTCCATTTACGCCTACAACAGGGATTATCTGGGACAACATCACTATGCGGTGTCCGCCTTCACCGATCAACTCGGTGGTATGACTGCCGTTCAATACTACCCTTTTGATGCAGGACTGAAATCACGTTACACTTCCAACTACACACGTAGTTCCTGTTCCGATTACCTGTACAACGGTCCTGGCCCCGGTCCTTTCGGACTCAACCGATCTTATACTGCACATGCCGCCGTCCAGTACCTGGTACGCAACGACGAAAGTGATTCTGTGCGAATCGGCAACCCTTACGATACAACAGCCATTGTGAAACGCTGGGAGTACGTCTACGATTCTATCTCCTACATGACGAACCCCAAGAAACTCGATCTCCCGAGCACCAATTTCCGTCTCGACTACTTCACCGATTACGACCATGCCTTTTCTAAAGTGCGCGTCTACGAACCGTTACTTGACAGCGGATCACAACTGCGCAATTTC
>JBNKYR010000335.1:0-3542 GCA_050300995.1 Crocinitomicaceae bacterium
ATACCGTTCAGGGATTGAGTGGTGTGTTTGTCAACAATGGCAACGGTTCAGGAGCCATGAACAATCCACTTTTCAACACGGTGTACTATATCTCTTCCATGGCGGACGATCCGGGTACCTGGGGCGATTTCCTCTGTAACAGTTCAACCGTTGACAATATTGTTCCGGTGGTGTTCCTGCAACCGCTAACACCGGTTTGGTCGTACGACAATACTCTCTGTGAGATCACATTTACAAGTAGTGGAGGTTTGAGCGGATTCAACAGTACCTCGGTAAACTACTCAATTTATGATGGTTCGATGAATCTTGTTGCGACGGGAAGCTACATACCTGGAAACAGCGTGGTTTGGGCGGTCACAGCGGCAGAGATCTATACGATTGTCCTGGATGATGGTGCCTGTCCTGCAACCTTTACGGTAGATGCAACCGCCTGCGGTAATCCATGTATCATTTCTCCGATCCTTGTGTTTACGAACGATACGATCTGTAACGGACAGAGTGTCTTCCTGGAAGGAGCTTTACAAACGACGCCGGGCCTTTACACGGATGTATTCACTGCTGCCAACGGATGCGACAGTACGGTTTATACAACACTGGTTGTAAATCCTCCTTCGTATTACGAGCAGACTATTACGATTTGTGAGAACACGACTTACTCAGTGGGAACAAGCACCTACTCAAGTCCGGGTGTTTATATGGATACCCTGATCTCAGTGAATGGCTGCGACAGTATTATTACGACGAACCTGTTCATGTACAATACGCTGACCTCAACGATGAACGCGACCATTTGTACAGGTACCACTTATTCGTTTGGAGGAAACAATCTCGATGTGAGTGGGGTTTACGTAGATAGTTTGTCGACGATTGGAGGTTGCGATTCGGTTGTTACCTTATTCCTGATCGTAACACCGCAATTGGAATATACCTACGCAACAACCATTTGCGAGGGGCAATCCTATACGCACGGAACGCAGGTGTTGACGAGTACCGGAGCCTATCCGGAGATGTTTACCACTTCAGGCGGCTGTGATTCACTGGTAACCGTTTATCTCACCGTGACGGATCAACTGACGAATGACATTTCGGACTCCATCTGCTATGGAGATAGTTATGCGCTCGGAACGCAAACATTAACGGCCTCCGGAGTATATTCCGAACTCTTCCAGAATACCAATGGTTGTGATTCATTGGTTACGCTTACGCTTATCGTGCTCGACTGTCAGGCGCTGTTGGAGATCAGTAATGTCTGTACCCCGAACGATGACGGCATGAATGATACCTGGAAAGTCAGCGATCTGAAGCAAATTGAAGGCTGTACGGTTCAGATCTTCAACCGTTGGGGACAACTGATGTACGAGACAACCGATTACCAGAACGACTGGGCTGGTACCAAGGATGGGGAAGTATTGCCGGATGGTGTTTACTATTATGTCATCGGCTGTGAAGAGGAGCGAAGGTACCAGGGGTCGATTAACTTAATGCGATTTAAAAAGTAAGGTCATGAGAGCAACATTCATTATTTGGACGGCAGCGCTCTTGATGACTTCAGGAGTTCTTGCACAGCAGACAAGACAAACGAATCTGTATCGAAGTAACATGTATTCAGTGAATCCGGCATATGCAGGTTTCAGTGGGTGCACCGAGATCAATTTCAATCATATCAATCAGTGGATCAAGATCGACGGTGCTCCGGTGACGAATTTCTTCAGTGCAAATACACGCATCGGTAAGTCACTTGGAATCGGAGCGAATGTATTGATCGATCGACTGGGAATGTTTCAACAGTTGTCGGCTTCGGGATCTATTTCCTACGGACTGACCTTCGCAAAGGAGCATAAGGTGCGTCTCGGAATTTCCGGTGGATATTTCCAAATGCGGATTGATCCGACCGATGCTATTGCTTTCGATGCCGGAGATAACATTGTGGAGGGCGGAGTTCAAACTTCGAATTCGGTGGAGACAGAGGCCGGGATTCTGTATAGCTGGAAAGGATTGGAACTTTCCTTTGCTTCCAAGCAGTTGTTAGAGACCCGTACCAATTTCAATTACCAGAATCTGGATGGTTACGGGCTCAAACGCCATTTCATTGGTTATGCCGGCTATAACATTTTGGTCAGCAAGAAACTGGCATTGACACCGAACATACTTTACAAAGGAGTGAACAACGTAAATCAGTTTGATTTCAATGTGGATCTGAATTATGATGATTTCATTCATGGAGGTATCGGCTACCGTACACAGGCCGGCCTGGTTGCAAGAATAGGGGTGAATATTCGCAAGATGTTCTTTATTGGGTACGCTTACGAAACACCGATGCAGAATCTGGCAAAATACAGTTCCGGATCGCATGAGATCGGGCTTGGGATCCGTTTGTGCAAAAAACCGAAGGAAAATCCTGCCGATGTGGATCCGATTCATGCAATGGTAGACACTGTAACGGTTGTAGACACACTGGTGGTCGAAAGAGTCGATACGGTATTCATTGAAAAGCCAACGAATGATGATGTCAGAAAGGCCATGTTGCGTGCTTCGGATCACCTGGAGTTCGAATATGACAAGGCGATTATCCTGAAGGAATCGTACGGAGATTTAGAGTCATTGACGAACCTTCTGTTGATTCGGGAAGAGTTGAAAATCTCTCTTGAGGGACACACGGATAGTGACGGAACAGAAGAATACAACATGCGCCTGTCAAAGAACAGGGTGGAAGCAGTGAAGGATTTCATAGTGGCGCACGGTGTTGATCCGTCAAGGATTAAGACAGCGTATTTTGGAGAATCCAGACCGATTGCGGACAATGCCACGGAAGAAGGGAAGGCCCGGAACCGCCGCGTGGACATGGAAATTCTGAATCAGTGACGCTTTACGGAAGGTGTTTACCACGTTTTACGCAGTAATTCGCTTTGAAGCGTTTGCATGATTACTGCTTCTGCCAGATTTCCGGTTTGCAGCAGGTAGGCATGGATCGTTGACAAAAGCGTGTTTCCTTCTTGCGGAATAAAGGCCCATCCGATCAACTGATGGCCGACGTACATGATGTTATTCGGAATGACAATGGCATGATTGTAAATGCGTCCCTGATGTCCCCATCGTCGGCCGCGCTCAAAAATTACGTTGGAATCGAACTTGGTGCTGGACGCCATGTATGGATTTGCCGCAATACATTCTTCAACCATTTCCCGATCTGGAAGTGTCTTTAGCCGGATATTGAACCGAACTCCATGCATCAACTGACTCGGCGTGGTAATATCGGAAGAGGTGATTTTGAGCGTTTTTCCAATTGTTTCGAAGAGGTCAATAACGTCAATGGAATGGTGCGTGCCGAGTGTTGGATCCAGGTGACGGGCAATTACATTCGCACTTACGAGACGTTGGTGGTTTCCGATGTCCTCAGATCGCCGTACAATCACAAAATCGGCTTCTTCCAGAGATTCGAGTTGATGCCCGGCAAAAGTGGTAAGCAAAGCCGACAACGAATGTGTATTGCACGAAACGATGTGCGCAAATTTCGCATGGCTGATGGCTGCATTGTTCACATC
>JBNKYR010000336.1:0-3509 GCA_050300995.1 Crocinitomicaceae bacterium
GTTGTCCATTTTGTAGAGGTAGTAATTGTGACCAAATGCGGTATAGCCGTCGTTGTGGACGAAAGCACTGCTGAGTGCCAGGAACCAGAGGGCACGATCCACATCCAGATATTGCTCGATATTGGAAACATTGAACGCAAGGTTGAAGCACAGATTTTGTAAATCTGCGAGTCCATACGTGGATTTCATGTCGTACAATGTATCGTAGGCCATCGTGTCCGCCAGATAGGCGAGGTTCGAATTTCCTCCGAACAGGACAAATGAAACCGGGTCGCACTTGAAGAATGAGTTGCCACTCGATCCGTAATAGGTATCCAGAAATTCGTTGTCAACTGATTCCGTATTGGTGTAGATCCCAATGTAATCTCCGTTCACGGTAAGTCGCACGAAATTGGCATGCGGACAATCCATGTACTGGTTCGAGATCTCATACATCAGGGCCTCGCGCACCATGCTGGGATCGGTGTAACAGTTGGCCAGTTTGATCTTGTCTTTCCCCATGTAGCGCTGTCCCGGAATGATCCAGTTCAGATCAATGTTGAATGGATTCTTGAAGCTGGCCGTATCCATGGAGCTGTTCCCCTTGTAACGAACCCCGCAACTGTCAAATACGGTTCCGTCGATGATCACCTGCGCTCCGATACGTTCAGTTCCGCTTCCTGTGCCCGGATTAAGCATCGCCAGTGAATCCAGGATGTGGTCCCAGTCCGGATCGTAAAAATTGATCTCAATGTTACGAATGGTATCAATTGCAAACAAATCCTGGGCGCGTGAACCAAAGGAGAACAACACAAGGATCAACAGAAGGGTGTAGCGAGTCAGTTGAATCATTCACAGTGAATTAATATTCACGCAAAGTTACGGTAATCTTCCGGCTGAATCAAATGGGGGGTGTTGAAGGACTTGTTCTGTATACCTTTACCAACGATTAAGAGCACCATTTTTTCAGGAACTATTGCGGGGAAATACCCTTCACTATTTAAAAACCGGAATTGAGGCGTCACCACAATTATGCAGGCTGATCCATAACGGTGAAAACACGGTGTTAAGAATTGAAATACCTATTTAGGTGAAGTCCGAGGCCTTCAATTATAATCCGGTCAGGGTTTCATCACTTTTTTTTGATTGGTTTCTGCTGCGGAGGAGGTTTACTCACAGGATTTGTTCGGGTAGGTTTTGTAACAGGATTCGGATTAGTTGGTTTTGGACGCTCCCATGTATTTTCATGATGTGTTTTGGCCCTTTCAATTACCTGTTGATCCGTTTGCGGTTGCTGAATTACTTTCGACTTTGATTCATACGGTTTTTGCACCGGATTTGCCGGATCCTTTTGAATGCGTTCGTTTCTTTGATTAACCGGTTCTTGTTTATTGAAAGCATCCGGTTTTTCGGTCAGTACAGGTTTTAGTGAAGGGTAATCCTTCGAATGTTCATTCAGAAAGTCTCGCTGACTGGGAATTTTATCGGTTCCATCCTGAATGGCAGATTGATAGTCTATATCGAACTTGCCGTATTCTTTGATCCTTTCAACGCGTTTATCGTCATTTTTCAGCCAGTCTTTCGGGAGCTGGTCATTATTATCGCGAATCCAGCGTTCTGTTGCTGTTTTAATAGTCGTCACATTTTGTGGATGCGTCTCACTATAACGGAATATCACATGCGTGAAGTGCGGATAATAATAGAAGTGATTGTGATGATGATAGTGCCAGCTCATGTAGTAAATGGAGGGCAATCCGATGATGACAATCGTATTTCCCGGGCCATAATAAAAGCCCCAGTGATACCACCATGGATAGGGATACCAGCAATCATACGTGTACCACCATGGACAACCGAACCAGTAAGGATAAGGTTGCCACACATGATATATATACACATCCGTTTGATAACGTTCAGGAAGGGTTCCTGAATACTCTGATTCCGTATAACCATGCTCACTGGCAAACTCCTGCGATGCTTTTTCGTATTCGGCCATTGCTTCCGGATCATTTTCCAGTGATTCTTTCCAGTCGTTCAGCTCTTTGGCCTTTTGCTCGGCAACAACAATATTCAGTGAATCCAGTTCTTTTTTTATCTGTTCAGGATTGCTGCGGTAAAGATCTCCGAGAAGAACTGTCATGTTCAGATTATTGGACATGATCATCATTACTTCAGGAAGCTCGATCAGTTTCTTATAATTTTCCTGAATCGAAGCGGGGTAGGTACTGAGTGCATTTTTGAATGCTTCATCCGATTCCCCGTACAGTCTGTTCACTTCTACAAGTAGACCAAAATAGTTGTCATTGAGGTAAAGGGCATCTGCTCTGATATCATCCGGATAATCCGCAAGGATCTCTTCCATCTGATGCTGTGTCTTCTTCTTTTCCTTATCACAGATCATGTACATCAGTATGGGGAATCTGGAAATGTTAAATACTTTTTTCTGATCCTCTTCCGACAGATAGTTGATCAGACCTCTGAAATCGGAAGCGGTTTTAGCCTGCATGTTCTGCAGACGCACCAGTACTTCAGGATGCATGGAGGCCTCCAGAATCATGAATCTTTCCTTTTCAGGATAAAGAGCAATGGCTTCAATGGCATCCTTTTCTTCATCTCTGATCTGTTCGAGTAAACGTTCTTTCTGCGCAAAAACCGGTAACGCTATTGTTGCTAAAAACAGGATTGGAAGTATCCTTCTCATTTCTTTCATTTTAAATAGTCCAATATAGACCGTTATCAAAGATAAACCATTAAAGGGCTTAAAATAAGAATCTTAATTAGTGGGAATAATGATTTTTATCAGTTCAGCAGATGACCTGTTCAACAGTAATGTTGTTGGGTTTGCAATCGTCCCACCCTGTGTCAAAGCATCCCCGGTTATTCAAAAGGTAGGATCATACAAGAAATTCAATTGGTGTATGCGGAGGCGGTAAACGGGAATACCGAATCTATGCGAGAAGAACCTCTGTGAATCCTATTTTCCGACTTCCCTCTTCGCTAAGTCGTTCATTATTTCAATGAGAAGAGACTTTTCGGGAGCAAAACTGTCGAATTTCTTTTTGGCACTGTCGTAGTTATCAATTAAGTACTGACAAAGAATTGCCGTTAGAATTGAAGTAATAGTAAAAACTGAGGCACAAGAAGAGTCCGCGGATTTCTCAATCTTATATACAGTAACGAATTGTCGATCGCTAATGTGTTCTGAATGAGCATGATTGGAGAATAAGTTCCAAAGTTCATCTACTCGTCTTGAGGTCAAATTAGTTTTTTTAAGGATGTCATAGGTAGTCAGCGTTTTTGCCTTAAGTGGATTGAGCATTTCTGCTTTTTGTTTTGGATTGGCGTCTTTATAGCGCACGTGTTCTTTTATAAGCCCCTTAAGCTTTTCAATCTGTTCTTCAATTTGTCTTTTCTTGTCCTGTGAGTATGTGGATATACTATCGAACTTACTTTGCTTAATCAATCCGTGGAGTTGATATTTCAAATACCTAAATCCAAGATCATCTTTATCAAGATTATCAAAGAACAGG
>JBNKYR010000337.1:0-3505 GCA_050300995.1 Crocinitomicaceae bacterium
CCAGATGATCCAGAGTGTTTCAGGTCCAAGGTGTATCACTTCGGCAGATATCGACGGCGATGGAGTAGCTGACCTGGTTTATGCAACACAGTTCTCCAATGACCTTGCCTGGCACAAGAATCTGGGAGGCGGCAATTGGGGACCGCAGCAAGTAGTTGCATCGTTTGCAACCAAGCGTTGGGTAGATTGTGGTGACATTGATAATGACGGAGACGTTGATATGTTATTGGCGGGGACTACAGTTGCCTGGTATGAAAATGATGGTACCGGAAGCTTTACCGAGCACCTTCTGTTACTTTCTTCTTGCTCCAGTAGCAAAATCACGGATATTAATGCCGATGGAATGCCTGATCTAATACTGGCTCGTAACGATGGCCAGATCAGAAATTTCAATGCGCTGTCACCAGGAGTTTTTCCCACCTACGGAGATACAATTGCACTTGGTGTTTCTGATCCCAATTCGATCTATGCGGCCGATTTTGATAATGATGGAGACAACGATTTAACGATTGGTTCGAATGATAATTATGAGGTGCTCTACTTTGAGAACATTACCATTGATTCCACGGCGAATATTTCTTCGTTTATCGAAGACACGCTGTGTTTAACATCATCTCCGGTTTCCGTGCCTGTTGGGTATCCGACTGGGGGTGTTTACGGAGGAACGGGGCTTTCGGGAGGAGTGTTTGACCCAGCTATTTCCGGAGCTGGTGATTTTTATGTCACCTATGAATATACGCTCAACGGTTGCACAACGGTCGATTCTGCCTTAATCCATGTGGATAGTGTGAATATTGCTTTTGATCCTTTTCCGGACAGTCTCTGCTACAATGATGTGGCGTTAAGTTTGCCATCCGTGAGTCCTGCAGGAGGAACCTTTGCGGGGAACGGAGTTGCCGGAAACCTGTTTGATCCGTTGCAGGTAGGTTCCGGTGATCACTATTTATCTTATACGGTTTCAGCTTTCGGCTGCACGCGAACAGATTCTATAATGGTGACGGTAAGTGGTGAAACACCATTCATCGGGATGATGTTGAATGACAGCCTATGTTTCAATGATCTACCGGTAGCACTTCCTTCCGCAGTTCCTTCGGGAGGAGTTTATTCCGGCAGTGGAGTAGTGGGGAGTCAGTTTGATCCGTCACTGGCCGGTTCAGGAAACTACAATTTAGTATATACCATCGTGCAGAATGGTTGTATCTGTCAGGATTCCATTCCGGTTGTTGTAAGCGGAGTCGTACCTGTGATATCCGTTGCGGTAGATTCACTTTGCATTTTTGACGGAGTATCAAATCTGCCATCGGCTGTTCCTTCCGGCGGGCAGTACACTGGTGCGGGAGTCACGGCGAATACCTTTGATCCATCTATCGGTGCAGGAACGTATACGTTGGTTTATGCGATCAACGAGAATGGCTGTGTTGCCGAAGACACTCTAACGGTGGTGGTCAATGGGGTTCAACCCAACATACCTTTGACTTCAGATACGCTTTGTTCCTATAACGGGGTTACTGTTCTTCCTTCTGCGACACCTGCCGGTGGCGTTTACAGTGGATTGGGGGTCACAGGAAACACGTTTGATCCATCTTTGGGAATCGGGGTCTACACCATTATTTACGAATATGATGATGGTGGATGCATAGCGCAGGATACGATGTTGATCTACGTAAGCGGATGTGCGGAACTGACTGAATTAAATGCTGATCTGATCACCCTGGTTCCTAACCCAGCGACTGAAAAGGTACAACTTACGATCAGGGGAAACATAAAGGATGCAGATATAGAAGTGTACAATGCGAAAGGCGTGAGTCAATCGTTCAATTCATTGTTTATTGCTGAAGATTCTGTTGTTCTGGATGTCTCACAGTGGAGTGAGGGAGTGTACTTCTTTACGGTTGAAGTGGACGATCTCATTGTGGTTAAACGCTTCGTTAAGATCTAGTGGAGATTAGGAATTAGGAGTTAGGAGTTAGGGTTTCGGGAGCTAAATTTAGTGGGGATTCCCAATAATGGATTTGGGTTATTCGCATCTTGCTCAGTCTGCAAGGCTGTAAACTCAACCACACACTTTAACTAAGGCTATGTCAATCGAGGTGGCCCTTGTTTCTTTGGTACGAATAAGCTGCTTTGCAGAATCCAGGGCTTTGTAAGCCATGAGTACTTAAGACAATTCCTTCATCAAGGCATCGAAGGCTGCTTTCAATTCACTGAGTTCCCGTTCGACGACCTCCAGACGGGCTTCGAGTTCGCTGGTGTTTGCAGGAACTGCATTCGATTGGTTTTCCAGTTCCTCCAATGATGGGATTTCAGCAAACAGATGAACCAAACGCGCTTCCTTTTGACCGGTGATTTTTGGTAAATACTGCACAAACGGAGTTTCGAGCTGCATGAGTTGATCAACTGTCCTGTGAATTTCCTCCAGGTTCTCAAAATCGAACATCCGGCCCGACATGGAATTGATTTCTCCTACAGTCAACGGGCCACGAAGGAAAAGCAATCCGAGCACCGTAAGTTCAGCCGGATCAAGCGCATATTTGACAGCGATGGTGTGCCGGTATTTTGTCGACCTTCCATCGCCCAGCACCTTGGCGGCAAGCTCCTTTTTGCGCAGAGATTCCAGGGCCTGTACAACGGTTTCATCATCATACTGCACCACAGGGTTCCGGGATGACTTCTGATTGCAGGCGGTCACCAGGCTGTTCATGGTCATGGGATAATAGTCGGGCGTTGTTTTACTTTTCTCAATCAACGCGCCTAACACACGGATTTCTTCGGCGGATAAATGTGGAAGTTCGTTTTGTTCAGTCATTGGGGTGTATGCTTCAATTTGGATACAAGATAGTGTACAAATTCTCAAATCTCGAAAAGAGAAGAAAGATTTCGGTTTGAAAGTGGAGACGGGACGAGGTGTAGAAAACCTCTGAGGGCGGTAAGGTTGACAAGGGGATAGATCGAGGCGAGAGTTGTTGGGCTCAGTATAAGTAAAAAGCCCTGATATCTTGCGACATCAGGGCTTAGGCACTTTCGGTGTTTTCTATTTCCATGTCAGAACAGTTTTTCGATGCGCACGGCATTGGATGTTGCTAACTGGTAGAAGACACCGTTGACTTCCTGCAGGAATTCGATGCCCAGGAATCCTGCGAGGGATACTTCCGGATCGAGCACGGGTGTACCGGGCAGATCGGCAGTGAGGGTGAACCCTCCGGTTACGACACTTTCCAGCGGGAGTTCGGTTGTTGTCTCGTGGACAAACAGTCCGTGCTGGGTGTTGTTTACCGGTCGGTACTTCTTCTTCGGGCCAACGGCTTCGAAGTCGGAGATAGCGAGTCCGGCAAGGTGTACCCGGAAGTGTGTGGCTCCTTCGGGGATCAACACGTAATCCGTTGGAAGGAATTCCTGCACTGTGAGGGTCAACTGGTTCCGATCAACGTTGGTCACCAGGTCGTGTGCTGCGAAGAAGACTTCGCCGACCTTTGTAGACTTGTTGAGTTCGAAACCCACCAACTCA
>JBNKYR010000338.1:0-3465 GCA_050300995.1 Crocinitomicaceae bacterium
GAAGGAACCAGTGACCCGGCCCAGGGTGTTTCCATGGGAAATACACCGCACAAGGCACGTATTACGGTAAACTTCATCGAATCACAGTACCGAAAAGGCGTACAAACATCGAAGATCCTGAAAGAGATTCAGGACGGACTTCGCGGACAGTTTACAGCGGATATTGAGGTTACTGCCTCCAAAGATGAGCAGGGACCGCCACAAGGTGCTCCGATCAATATTGAGGTCACCAAGCACGGCGATTACCGCGATCTGATCCGTGACGCCAACGACATCAAGGCTTACCTGGAGCGCCAGCACGTTCCCGGCGTGGAAAAACTGAAATTGAATGTAGAAGCCAACCGTCCTGAAATTCCGATCCGTGTAGACCGTGATCAGGTACGAAAACTCAACGCTTCCACTTATCAGGTCGGTATGGCAATCCGTAAAGCCTTGCTGGGAGAAGACATCTCTACCTACACGCTGAATGATGAATCGTATGACATCGTGGTGAAGTTCGACAAAGCAAACCGCGATAGTTATGAATCCCTGCTGGATCAGCGATTGATCTTCCGTAACAACAAGGGACATCTGCTCAACATTCCGATCCTTTCCGTGATCGAACGTCCGGAAGAAGTAGGTTCCTACACAGGCGTTGTACGAAAAGACCAGGTGCCATTGGTAACGATCACGTCAAACGTCACCGAAGGATTCAACCCGAATGAAGTCGTTGAGGACATCAAAGGAAAAATGAAACAATACGAGGAGAAGGTCCAACTGCCGGAAGGATTGAGTTACAAATTCACCGGACAGCAGGAAGAACAGGAAAAAGAAATGGCCTTCCTCAGTAAAGCACTGTTGATCGCTGTCTTCCTGATCCTTTTGATCATTGTGGCACAGTTCAACTCCTACTCTATGCCTTCGGTGATCATGTTGACGGTGGTACTGTCCTTGATCGGGGTACTCCTCGGATTGCTGATCACCCGTCAGAACTTCGTGATCATGATGACCATGATCGGTATCATCTCGCTGGCGGGAGTCGTGGTAAACAATGCAATCGTACTGATCGACTATACCAACCTCATCCGTAAACGCCGACGCGAAGAACTCGGATTGGGTGAAACAGATCAATTGCCGTACGACGAGATCGTGAAAGCGGCAATCATGGGAGGAAAGACACGTTTGCGTCCGGTATTGCTGACGGCAATTACCACCATCCTGGGATTGGTGCCGCTGGCCGTAGGATTCAACATCGATTTCTTCAGCTTCTTCTCAACGTACGATCCGAAGATCTACTTCGGAGGAGATAACAACATCTTCTTCGCACCGATGTCCTGGGCGATCATTTACGGTCTGACCTTCGCCACGTTCCTCACGTTGGTGATCATTCCTTCACTTTATCTGTTGATGTATAAATTGAAGTTATGGGTCTACAAAACATTCAAGATGGAGATGCGAAGTAACATCTAAACAGTTTTATAACAGAAAAAAGGGTGGGCAATTGTCCACCCTTTTTTATTAAGCAAATATTAACGGATCAAGACATCATCCACTTCGAAAACCAATAATATATTGTTCGATGGAAAACAAATCCGTTCGTCCGGGCAAAAGATTAGTTTCCTGTAAATCGCTGAATCTAACCACGATCAGCAATGAGTAAATACGATTATTGGTCGTTCAATTTGCCCATTTTGTCGAATATGCGCATTTTTTATCGCTAATTAGGATTCCAAGCATCTGTTTTGCCATGTTTCTATGAATACAGGTATTTCTTCTACCAAATAGCCATTTTTCGCCTTTTATACGAAAATTGAAATAAATTATGCAAGCATAGCGTTTCAGAATAGGATATTTGTGCATTATTTTTCTTTGAAGAATCTGCGTATCGACCCTATCTTTGTATCGTAAAGATTGATTTTAGTAATTGATATTTCAATCAAACTAGAAGTCTTTTTCAGTGAATAGTGGTTAGGTTAGGTTATGATAAAGCAGCTCGCCCGAGCTGCTTTATCTTTTTAAGGCGATTCCTCCTGCCCCAACCTTCACTCGTCACCCAACGTTATTCTACTGACAAACCAACCGATCTTGACTCGCATTCTTTATTCCGCACTCTTCAGCCTCATCTTCATTCCTTGCCATGCACAGATACCGGATTACTTTGCGGATAATCCCACCTGGTTAATTTATCAGGGAGGAGGCGTTCCTGAAACCGGATTTACGCAAACCCACAAACTGGTCTACATCGAAAAGGATACAATCATCAATGGCGTCACCTACAAAAAACTGCTTCAGACCGGATATTTCTCCAGCGGATCCTCGTGGCCTCCACCGGTAACCAATGTCTTTGACAGCGTATTTTACGGATTGCATCGACAGGAAGGGCGAAAGATCATGGCATACAATACTTCGAACCAAACCGAGTCTGTTTTGATTAGCTACAATTACCAACCCGGCGATCTGATCGAATCCAGTTTTTTCTTCCCTTTTCCGATTGTCAGCATTGATTCACTGCTCATTGGTTCAGGCTACCGCAAACAGTTCTTTCTCGACTCAACCGGGCTAGAATTTCTGCTGGAGGGAATTGGTTTTTTCACTCCTGACAGCGACATGTTCTCTGCTCCTTACGGAGAAACGCCCATCTTTGGTATCGAAGCCTTTATGAGTGTTTGCTATGCACAAAACGAGCTTCCCCTGTTTCCTTATGATCAGAGCGGAAACCTTTGCTCCACGCAATACCTGGAACTTGAACAGTCGGCGGCACCCGAAATGCACATTGTGGTCGATCCGGAAAAACAGGTCGTACGCATACAGGGTACTAACGAACCAGTAAACCTGAGTATCAGAAATATGCTCGGACAGCTCATCACTGAAGTACAGGGAACGGAATTATCTACTGCATCTTTAAAGGCAGGAGCCTACATTGTTTACGCAAACACCGGGAATCACATCGTTTCCCAGAAGATTGTCACAGGCAATTAATCACTCAGACCATGCTGGACGATAACCAGCGCTCCATTTCTTCGAGCGCCATTTGCTTGCGTTCTGCCAACGATTCTACCTGGTCTATATTGATTTTTCCCACCCCGAAATAGCGTGCATTGCTATTGGCAAAATACCATCCTGACACGCTGGCTGCCGGAAGCATCGCCAAACTTTCCGTCAACGACACACCAGTGAGTTCTTCTGCATTCAACAAACGGAACAGACCCGTTTTCTCTGTATGGTCCGGACAGGCCGGATAACCTGGCGCAGGACGAATACCGCGATAATTCTCCCGAATCAGATCGTCATTTCCAAAGTGTTCAGCAGGCGCATAACCCCAGAATTCTTTCCGTACACGCTCGTGCAAGTATTCGGCAAAGGCTTCCGCCAGGCGATCAGCCAATGCCTTCACCAGAATCGCATGGTAATCATCGTGATCAGCTTCGTAATCCGCCACGACTTTATCAATACCATGCCCTGAGCACACTACAAAACCACCGATGT
>JBNKYR010000339.1:0-3452 GCA_050300995.1 Crocinitomicaceae bacterium
GGCTGCTTCCCCCGACCTGCTTAAGTTTTGTGAAGATTTTTTTCAATTTTTCATTGCGTAATAAATTCTTTGTTTATATTTGCATTCCGATTTTGCAACGGCAATATCATTTAAGACACGCTTCTTTAGCTCAGTTGGTTAGAGCATCTGACTGTTAATCAGAGGGTCCCTGGTTCGAGCCCAGGAAGGAGCGCACTTTGAGAGCCTCAGTGCTCAGAAAGCCAATCTCGTTTGAGGTTGGCTTTTTTATTTGATATATCCAGTGCGGGCCTACTTCCGGCTTGCTGACCTGTGGAGTTCAAAACCCTAAAAAAACTTTATCCGATTTTTCAGTTCTTCTTTGTAGTTGCTTCCCAGAGGGATCTCGTGCGTCCCGATCTTAATAAAACCGGCCCCCATCGAGTCGATAGCATTCACATTGATGAGATACGATCGGTGAACCTGCATAAATGCGTCGGAAGGGAGATTTTGAGCAAAATCATTGAGCTTGCCACGAACAAGATGCCGTTTATTCGGTAAATGGATCTCCAGATAGTTTTTGTCCGATTTTACAAACTGAATGTCGGGGATACTAAGTTTGACGAACATGTAGTCATCGCGAATAAAAATGTTGTCTTTGGAAACGATGTGGGACGTTTGCTCTTCTTCTTCCGAATCTGATGCCTCTTTGGTGGTGCCCACGTTTTGCTTGGCGTAATTCTTCAATGCCACTTCGATCGCCGTATAAATATCGACCTTATTGAATGGCTTTACGAGGTAACCATACGGTTCGGTATCTATTGCCCTCTGAACGGTGGATTCATCTCCGAAAGCCGTGAGAAATACAAACGGAATTCCGTAGTTTTCCTTGATCTGTTCTGCCAGCCAAACGCCATCCTTTTCTCCTTTGATGTTGATATCAAGTATCGCGAAATCGGTTTCGCCTTTTTCAAGTATTTCAATCGCTTCATCAGCACTCATGGCATCACCGCTGATCTCATAATTCATGTCTTTCAACACAGTTGTCAACGTATCAATGGTGATGTATTCATCTTCAACGATGAGTATTCGTATTTTATCATTGTTCATGTTCAGTCGTACTTGTTGTTTTGAAACTTAATTGTGAAATGCGTGCCTTTATCACTTTTATAGGAATACCTTCCACCGATCTGCCTGCTGAGCCCTTTCACAAGCCTTAATCCCAGTGAATTGATCTTTTCGGGATCAAAGTCTTCCGGCAAACCATTCCCATCGTCTCCCACTTTCAGTATATAGCCGGAATCGTTGTCCGCCTCGATACTGATCTCTATTCTTCCTTCATTTCTTCCTTTGAAGCCGTGCTTGAGAGCGTTCGTTACCAATTCATTGATAATCAGCCCCAAGGGAACGGCAGTGTTTACATCAAATGAAAATTCTCCGGTATTGATGCTGGTTGTGATCTTCAGGTTCTTATCGTTGAACGCCACCACAATATCGTTGACGAGTTTTTCCACGTATTTTTTGAAGTCAATTTCACCAAGGTTATCACTTTGATACAATTGCTGATGGATCAGTGCCATCGATCTTACCCTGCTCTGTCCCTCTTCCATCACGATCTTTACGTTTTCGTCGTCGAACTTGACCGCCTGCAATTCAAGTATTCCGGAGATCAGCTGGAGATTATTCTTTACACGGTGATGGATCTCCTTCAGCAGCATGTCTTTCTCGCGAAGTGCACTTTCGATCACGGTATTCTGATCCTCGATCTGTTTGTTCTTTTCCTTCAGTATTGCGGTTCGCTTTTTTCGCTGAATTGTGTTTACCACCAGAATGATCACAACCACAAGCATGAGCAGAATTCCGAATGTCAGCGATCTTTTCATCCCTCTTTGTTCTTCCGCTTCGGATTCTGCTTCGGCAACCATCAGCTTTTGTGCATTGATCTCCCGGTTTTTCTCTTCTACTTCGTAGACTACCTGCATCACCGATGACCTCGCTTTATTTTTAACAAGGTCCATGGAATCGTTAAATGCTACAAGCTCTTTGTAGCTATTGAGAGCCTCCTGTGCTTTCCCCATTTTCTCCAGTACTTTCACCCGAATGGACAGGTTCTTCCGTTTGCTGTTTGGGGGCACCCCCTGATCCAACAATGCAGCCGCACTGTCCAAGAAAGAAATCGCCTTTGCGTATTGCCGAAGTCCGAGATACGATTCGCTTAGTTCGTGATAAGAACTGATGATTCCGGGGGTATTATTGATATTGCGACTTGATCGGAGATCCTTCATGAGTAACGGGATGGCCTCCGAATATTTCCCCTGAAGGTTGTATGCACTTGCTATATTTCCGTACAGTAAATCAATAAAAGCACTGTCATTTGTGGTAACGTGATCAATGGAGCGCAAATAATCCCGCCAATATCGCATCGACTCTTCAAAGCAAAAAATGGCGCTGTCCGGCATCTCCGAATAGAGATATACCAGGCCCAGATTATTGTATGCTCCTGAGCGATGGTGCATGGCTTCGGATGAATTCTTTCCGGAAAGGTAATCCAGGTAATACTGAAAGGCCTGAGCAGACTTTCGGTATTGCTTCGTCCGCAATAATACCATCGCTCTACCCGACAGCTTCATTTCCGTATACCGATCATAGTTTTTACTTCCCGGCCTTACGTTTGAAAGAATTTTATCAAGTTCGATCCGCATCTTCCATGCCTCTGCATTTGCTTCTACTGACAGATAGATGTCGCACAGGAAAGAATAGGTTGAAACGCTATCTTTTTGTGGCATTGAAACTCCGGAGTGCAGAATTTCAGTCAACAACTCAACCGCACTGACCCGTTCCTCTTCGGCAATCAGCATGTTCACGTGTCCAAGCCGGATAGTATTCAGTAAGCGGGGATCCGGGTGGTCCTTTTCCCACTTGTACGCTTCCTTGAGGAACGGTTTAAAGGGTGTGTGATCAACCTGATGAAAATTTTCGTTCCGGATGTAGTCGGCAATACGATGAATTCTTTGGGTTCCTTCAACAGCATTGAAACTGCCGATGATACTATCGGTGTATTTTATGTTGTATTCCTGGGAGAACCCTGTGAATTGAAAACAAAGAATCAGCAAGAGTGTAATATGCCGCATTTCCCTGTTCATCATATCATCCGTTTAATGATCCTAAGTTAAAAAGAAAGAGGTCAATTTATGGCAGAGGTAGCCCAATTGACCTCTTACATGTTCGGTTATGATTACTGAATGATCAAACGTTGACGGGTTTCGACCTGTTCATTCCCCACATGGATCATATAGATTCCCGGAGGAGTTTCTCCCAATTCCACCAGTTTGGATGAATTCATCTCGATCTCGTCCGAATAAACGAGTTGACCGAGACTGTTGAACAGTCTGACAGCATAACGATCAGATTTTGCCCCGTTCAGTTCTATGTAGAACTTCCCTGTATTCGGATTAGGATAGATGAGTAGCGACATGTCCAGTTCATTTTCTGTG
>JBNKYR010000340.1:0-3450 GCA_050300995.1 Crocinitomicaceae bacterium
ATGCCTCCACGGAAGATGCGATGGAAAAGGGATGCGACGAAGAACAGTTGATGGAGGCCGTTCACGTGGCTGGAGCTATTCGTGGCGGAGCCTCTTTGGTACATGGGGTACAGATGATGAACAAGTACAAAGACCTCTCGATGTAATGGAGGTACTCGAGCATAAATCCCTCAGTGCCCAGCATCATCAACTATCGGAGCGTGATGAACAGTTGCGCTTACTGCGGGAAGTGAACCTGACGCCTTTTGAAGAGAACCTGGAGAAGTCGGGATTGTACCCATTCAAGGCGCTTTCTGTTGACATCTTTCAGGTGAACATCGGGAAGATGTGCAATCAGGTGTGTAAGCACTGCCATGTGGATGCAGGACCGGACCGCAAGGAGATCATGACGCGTGAGACCATGCAAATGTGTCTGGATGCGATCGATAAAACGAATTGCAGTACGGTGGACATAACCGGTGGAGCTCCCGAAATGAATCCGGATTTCCGTTGGTTTGTGGAGGAACTTTCCCGAAAAGGCAAGAAGATCGTTGTGCGCTGCAATCTGACGATCATTGTGGCCAATAAGAAATACCATGATCTCCCCGATTTTTTCAGGGAACACAAAGTAGAAGTGGTTTCTTCCCTTCCTTATTTTACGCCGGTAAAGACGAATGCACAACGCGGAGAAGGGGTTTTTGAAAAAAGCATTGAAGCGCTGAAAATGCTGAATGCAGTTGGTTATGGAATGGAGGGAAGCGGACTTGAATTGAACCTTGTCTATAATCCGAGCGGTGCGTTTTTGCCCCCGGATCAGGGCGATCTTCAGGTGGAGTTCAAACGAAAGCTCAGAGAACGTTACGAAATCGAATTCAACGCTTTGTTTGCGATTACCAATCTGCCCATCAGCCGTTACCTGCAGTACCTTGTTGCCAGTGGAAACTATCAGGGGTACATGGAAAAACTGGTGAATGCTTTTAATCCCATGGCGGCGGCCAATGCGATGTGTCGAACGATGATCTCGGTAGGCTGGGACGGCGCCATTTACGACTGTGATTTCAATCAGATGCTGGATCTGAAAGTCGCGTCTGTGGGGAAACACATCTCCGAATTTAATCCGGAGGCACTTGAAAACAGAACAATTATTGTCAATCAACACTGCTATGGATGTACGGCCGGTGCCGGATCCAGTTGTGGTGGAACAACTGCATAAAACTATGAAATCATACCTGGATACCGCTGCAAATGTATACAAGGAAGCAGCATTGAAACCCGATGTCGGACTGTGCTGTACAACAACTCCCGTGTGGGCCTTTCCGGGCCTTGACATGCCATCGATCATGCTGGAAATGAATTATGGCTGTGGGAGCACTGTGCACCCACGCGACCTGATCAATGAGCCGACCATTCTTTACGTTGGTGTAGGTGGCGGAATGGAAGTGTTCCAATTTGCGTATTTCAGCCGTCGTCCGGGAGCGGTGATCGGGATTGATGTGGTTGATGAAATGTTGGATGCTTGTTGCAATAACCTGAAAACTGCCGAGGCGACAAATCCGTGGTTTCGCTCCGAATTTGTAGATCTTCGCAAAGGCGACGCGTTGCATTTGCCGGTGGAAGACAACAGCGTGGATGTGGCCGCCCAGAACTGCCTGTTCAACATTTTCGAAACGGAAGAATTGAAGAAAGCGATCGCTGAAATGTACCGTGTACTGAAACCTCATGGACGTCTGGTGCTTTCTGATCCTGTTACGGAAGATCCGATGCCGGATAGCCTGCGTCAGGATGAGCGTTTGCGCGCATTGTGCCTGAGCGGTTCCCTGCCATTGTGGGACTATATTAAAATGCTTACGGATGCTGGCTTCGGTACCATTGAAGTGCGTGCAAAACGTCCGTATCGCGTGCTTGACCCGAAACATTACGATACAAATCAGTTGATCTATCTGGAGAGTGTGGAAGTTTGTGCGATCAAAGATCCGATGCCTGCAGATGGTCCGTGTGTATTTACAGGGAAAACAGCAATCTATTTCGGAGACGAAGAGTACTTTGATGACAACGCCGGACATGTATTGTTGCCGAATCAGCCTTTGGCGGTTTGTGATAAAACGGCGGGTGCTTTGGCAGCTTTGGGACGCGAGGATATTTATATCTCCGGATCCACCTGGTTCTACGACGGTGGGGGTTGTTGTTAAGGAACGAAAGAGGAACTGTTTCAGGAGAACATTTCCCGGATTAAATTCCTGAGAATTTCAATTTCGCACTATTGCGAAATACCGACTTTGAGGGCGTCAATCGACTTCCGGTTAAAGTAAAAAGAAGAAGGGCCATCTCTTTGGAGACGGCCCTTATATCTTATCATCTATCGGATCAATAAAGCAAGTGCTTCTTGGAAGAGTTCTTCCATCCTGCACGACTTTCATAATCGACGAAATAGATCTTCAGGTCTGCGCGTGATTCGTAATCCACGAAATACACTTTCTTGTCTGCACGTGATTCGTAGTCCACAAAGAACCACTTACCGTCGTTGCCTGTAGCGCGCGATTCGTAGTCGACTTTGTACACAAGCAGGTCTGCCTGAGATTCATAATCCACCACATAGACTTTGATGTCCGCACGTGATTCATAATCCACGGTAAATACTTTCTGAGCATTGGCTGAAACTGACATTCCGCCAACAAGAAGAAGGGTATATAGTAGTTTTTTCATGAGATTGATTTTTCCCGAAATTAAGCAGATTTTACGAATATCCGATCATCGTATCATGATTTTGCCATGTCCTGTCTCGCCGTTTTCAGAGAGAATGCGGAAATGATAACAACCAGTAGGTAAATCGTTGCGGTACAGCACTGTTTTTCCGTTTTCCATCATCTGGCTTCGAACGAGTTTTCCGTCTCCCGATCGGAGTTCCAGTGTGAGTTCCGCGGTGCTTCCTGTGCATTCAATTACGATGTAATCCGTGAAGGGATTCGGATAGGCAAGAATGGAAATTTCAGGATCATTGATCTCATCGATTCGGGCATATCCTGCACCATCCGTCTTAACAAGGTACATGTCCGCTTTAAAAGAAACCGAATCCACCATTGATCCGAGGAACACGTAGCCTCCGTCATCAGTCTGATCAAGTGAAATGGCATCCGACATCAATCCCATCGGATACAGTCGTTCCCACTGCACTGAACCCGAATTATCAAGTTTAGCGGTGTACATGTGGTTGCCGGATATCGTATCCAACCGCCCGCTGAGAATGTATCCCTGATCAGGTGTTTGTTGAATGGCATAGCCCAGGTCCCAGCCGGTGCCACCGTAATAGTTATCCCATTGAAGATTGCCCGAAGCGTCTGTTTTGACGACATAGATGTTTCCTCCCTGTTGATCCTCGTAACCGATCAGAATGAAGCCCTGATCTGAAGTAATGTCCAGTCCCCAGCCCGCTTCATCTGCTCCCGATCCGAAATTTTTGGACCATTGTATGAT
>JBNKYR010000341.1:0-3130 GCA_050300995.1 Crocinitomicaceae bacterium
AATCAGCAAGGTTTCATTGATCAGATCTCCCGGCTCCATTTCCCCGTAACAACGTACACGACAGAATCGTTCAAACTGCTCATGAACAGGTTTGTACATTTTTAAAAACCGAACGTGCTTGCTTCGAATCATGAAAACGTTTCTCGTTTGTATCTCTTTAGTGTTCCCAAACGCAAAAAAGTGACAACTCCGTTAAATTAGGTAAAGCCTGAGAATACAGTTCTCGTTTCTAAAAAACGTACATTGCGCCCATGAATGCTCGTCGCGCTTTGATCTTACTAGCCATGGGCTCGGTCTTTATCGGGATGTTTCTGCCTGTGAAACATGTGAAGTACACGACCAAGTTTTTCGACGGAACCGGTGATGGTCCGACCTGGGAGGCTATTTCGGGGATTCAGCTGGAGTTTCCCCTTACGCTTCCCTTCCTTATGATTGCTTTTACAGCAGCAGTTTTGCTACGCTTCGGTCGTGGCAAGGGAGCATGGATCACAGCGTTGGTCCTGGCCGTGGTCAACTGTGCGTATGCCTTTTTTATCTACGTGGTTATTGTATTCGAGATCTTCGCCTCTGTACGTGTGGGGTTCGGATTCTGGTTGATCGCCCTGGGGACCTTGTCGCTGGTGGCACTTTCTATTGCACAACTCGTTCGACCTCCCAAAGAATTGGTCCGACACGTTCCTAATGATGAGCTGATTGACGATCTGTAGTTCCTATTTTTCCTTATCTTCGAATGAATGATTACTGTTCTCATCGTTGACGACCACACGCTCTTTATTGACGGACTCAAATCCATGTTTGAATCTGCTGCGGATATTTCTGTGATTGGAGAGGCTTACGACGGAAAGTCGGCTTGTGAACTGGCCGCACGACTGAAACCTGACGTGATCTTGCTGGATATTGGTCTTCCGGACATGGATGGTACCGAAGTGTGTAAGCAAGTGAAGGCAGAGCTGCCCGACACGAAGATCATTGCCCTGTCGATGCATGAAGAGCACACTTTTATTACCCGCATGCTGGAAAACGGTGCTTCGGGCTACCTGCTGAAGAATGCCAAAAAGGATCAGATGATCGAAGCGATCCGTGAAGTGCACACCGGTGGAACGTATTATTCCCGCGAAATTACCGACATTCTGCTGTCCGGAATGAAAGCCGGAAATCCGACTGAAATGCCCATCATCTCCAGACGTGAACGTGAAGTGTTGAAGCTGATCGTGTACGAATACACTACGAGCGAGATTGCGGAAAAGCTCTTCATCAGTATGAATACAGTGGAATCGCACCGCTCAAATCTGCTTACAAAACTGGAAGTGAAAAACACGGCCGGTCTGGTACGCGTGGCACTGGAACAGAATCTGATCTCCAAAGAAGATTAAGCGGCTCTCCGGGGAACATTGATCATCACACTGCACCCTTCATTTGGTCTGGAATCAACGGAAATTTCACCGTTCAGGATCTGGATCCTCGATTGAATGGTTTTCATTCCAATTCCATCACCCTCCAACATTTTCGCGTCAAACCCTACCCCGTTGTCTTCCACGGAGAGGTTGATCCGATCGTCCTGAATGTTCAATTGTACCAGCACTTCGGTGGCCTTTGCGTGCTTAATGACATTGTTCATCAATTCCTGCAGAATGCGGTAAAGGGAGAGTTCCGTGGTTTGATCGAGGCGCTCGTTTTTTCCCAGGTGGACGAAATCGACTTTCAACTTTCCGCTGGCACTTATTTTTGAGGTGATGTCGCGGATAGCATCGATCAATCCGAATTTCACCAGTGCCTCCGGCATCATGTTGTGAGCTACTTTTCGTACTTCGCTGCAGACGTCGTCGATCATCGCTTCGACTTTTGCATTGCCCGGACTGTTGGAATCATCCAGCAATTCCACATTGATCTTCAGGGTTGAAAGCATACTTCCGAGGCTGTCGTGCAATTCCCTTGCAATGCGTCTTCTCTCCTGCTCCTGCCCTTCTATGACGGCATTCATCGCTTCGATCCGTTGGTTTTTCTCTGCTTCCACGAGTTTTTGCTGGGCAAGCTTGGCCTTTTCCTCCGCCAGATTCCGTTTGGATTTCATGCGCCACCAGATGCTGTAGGCCAGCAAAACCACTAACACCAATCCGAAGATCAGCCAGTTCATGTACATGGTCGTACGGCTCAATTCAGCTTCTTTCAGCCGGTTGTCCATTTCCGTGCGTTCCTTTTCCCGGGCAAGTCTCAGGATTTCGTTCTCTTTGACCTGTGTTTCGTATTCCACCAGCAAGCTGTCGAACTTTTCACTTCGATTGGCGGTGTACACCGAGTCTTTGAAGTTCATCAAGGTTTTCTGGGTCTGGTATGCCTTTTCGAACTCTCCCAGTTTTTCATAGCTCTGGCGCTTGATCATCAGTGCGGTTTCCCGGCTGGAATTGGTTCCGATCTCTTCCCCCAGGGCCAGGGAACTGTCGCAATAGCTGATGGCTTTGGTATACTCCTTCTGTTCATAATACACATTGCCCAGGTGGGAATACTCGTTGACCATCCCTCCCCGATCGTTCATTTTCTTTTTGATGCTGAGGGCTTCCTGGTAATAGCTCAGCGCCTTCGGATAATTCTTCAGGTTCTTCTGGATCACGCCCAGCGTAGAAAGGCATTTGGCCATTCCAACCGGGTCTCCTGCCTCGTTGAAGACTTTTTTGGCCCGTTTGAGATAGTTTTCTGCTTTCGGGAAATCCTTTGACCGGTAATACGATGTTCCGATCGACATGAGGGTTCGTGCCACCCCGGGATTGTCGCCGATTGCTTTTTTCAGAGCGAGTGAACTTTGGTACTTTTCGCGGGCCTTTTCGTATTCATGCTCGCGTTCAAGCAGGATGCCCATGTTTGTCAGGCAATTGGTCCACCCCAACGTATCCTTCACCTTCTGGTAATAGCCGATGCACCCGGAATAGTATTCCATCGCTTTCAGGTTGTCGCCCCGCATGAGGTAGACATTTCCCAACTGCAGTTGCGAGCCATTCTCTGCTTTCGGGAAATTCAATTTGTGGTAAAGTTTTTCCGATTTCTCCAGCTGCACGACCGCCGCATCGTATTCGCCCTGATAATAGAGCATCTGTCCTTTTAAGAAGCTGTATCTGGCGATGGAAGAATCACTGGG
>JBNKYR010000341.1:3140-3395 GCA_050300995.1 Crocinitomicaceae bacterium
CAGAAGTTCATCAATGCGTTTGGACTGCTCCTCCCCGATGGCATACTTCCGTTTCCACAGTGCTTCTTCAAAGAGAACAAGCGCGTTTCCAGCTCTTCCCTGATCGACAAGTCGGATTTAAGACGTTCCTGCAAACTATCCAGGCGCGACTGTCCGAATCCGTTCAGGGAACAGATCAGGAGCAAGACGAGGATGCAGGTTCGTTTTGACGTCATTGCGCTGGTTTGTTCACTAAAACTAAGGATAAAGTTGCTC
>JBNKYR010000342.1:0-3394 GCA_050300995.1 Crocinitomicaceae bacterium
GTTATTGAGCCTGAAGTGTTGGCACTTGCAGATGCCGCAGGGTCTTATGAAATTCTGGCCGACTCTTCGCGGGTTACATTTGAATTGGGTGAGGAAGAGAAGACCAAAGGAGCGTTCAAAATGATCCATGGAAAGATCGTGATTGGTGAGAATCCTGAAAATTCGGAGTTCAGCATTACCCTGAAAATGGATGATTTTACCACATTTAACTCCATGCGTGATAAATCGTTGAGAAGTGAAGATTATTTTGATGCCTCGAAGAATCCGGTCATGGAATATAAAGGATCGAAGCTGGTAGAGAAGGGAGACAATGTTTGGGAGATCCAGGGGGATTTCATGATGCTCGGCGTAACGAAACCGATTCCTGTTACGGTTCAGTGCATGACGTTGGGAGGTGAGAAGTTTGTAACCGGAACCGGAACGATTGATCGTACGCTTTTTGGTATGGAGCCGAGTTCCGCTGAAGGAAATGTTGTCACGTTCGAATACAAGGCAGTACTGAAGTAAGGAAAGGGCCGAAGCCCTTTCCCTGCGAAACTCATTGACGGATTACCCTGAAAACAGAAGGAGTTCCCCGAACGGAAATGCGTACGAAGTAAACCCCGGGTTGACCGCCAATGTCCATGGTAACCTCTTCAGCTGAGCAAATCTTGCGACTGGTGAGGACTGTACCATGAATATCGTACACCATCAATTCGGCGAATTCCTCTTTGGAAGCGAATCGGATGTGTACAGGCCCTTTGGTAGGATTCGGTGATAAACTAATGAGTTCCATTTCTTCCGGTCAAAGGAAAGCTTTGTCCTTTGCATGACCAAGGAATGCTTCTCTACACGTTATCTACTCTTTATCAAATAGTGTTCAGGAAGTCCTTCAGATCAGTATCTGCATCCAGTTCCAGCTTCTTTCGAAGGCGGTAGCGTTTCATGTCTACGCTTTTTGCTTCGATGCTGAGGATGTCCGCGATTTCCTTGGAAGAAAGATCAAGCAGGAGCAAGGAAGAAAGTCGGATATCATCTTCATTGAGTTTCGGGAAACGTGTTTTCAGATTGAACACAAATGACTGATTGATCTCAGCAATCTGACGATATAGTTCGGTTTTCCCGTCATCCTGTCCGGTTTGCAGCATCATTTTGAGCTCTTTAAGCACATCAGGATTTGCCGAGTCTTTTAAGTTGATCCTGGATACAAGTCCACGCAGGGTATTCAGGAAATCTTCACGTTCCGAAATCGTCAATGAAAATTTCATCAACTCCTGGCGCTTGAAATCCAGTTCCTGATGCAGGCGCTTCTCATCTGCTTCGCGCTGTCGTAGAAGGTGCTCCTGAAGTGCTCTTTCCGCTTCCAGTTTCTTCTTCTCCTCCTCATGCAGGTGCAGATCAATCTCACGGATCTTCCGCTGTTTACGGATGATGATCAGGGAAGCCAAAATAACCAGGAGCAGAATTCCGCCGATGAACCACAGAATCAGTCGCGTTCGGGCTTTTTCGGCTTCCAGTTTCTCTACTTCGGATCTGGATTCTACCAACGAAAGTTCACTTTTGTGGTTTTTATCCATGGCATCCAACAGGACGTTACCCTCTACTTTTAGTCGTTCCGTACGCGCATTGAGCAACGAATCCATCATGATGAGTGCAGAGTCAGCGTTGTTTCGTTCACTATAGTAATTCACGAGGCGCGCATAATTGATCTCAACAGACTCCTTTGATTCAAGGCGTCGGCTCATACGTAAACTACTGTCGATGTATAATTTGGCAGCGTCGAAGCGATGCATACTTGTGTAGGCTTCTCCAAGGTTTCCACAGGAAATGGCCATGTTGTAAGCATCTTTACTTCGGGAATTGATCTCAACTGCTTTTTCATAGTACTCGGCTGCTTCATTGAATTCTTTCAGTTCGCTGTGATGATTTCCAAGGTTGTTGTAGCAAATTGCAATATTCAGCTGTTCATCGGCTTCGATGTAATACTGCAAGGCCAGTTTGAGGTAATCCAGGCTTTCTTTCGAACCGAGTTCACGCATCGCTATGGCCATGACGGTGTAGCAATTGGCAACTTTCGAATTCATGCCGAGCGCACTGTACAGGTTGAGTGCACTATCCGCATTTTCCAGGCATTTTTCGTACTGTCCAAGGTAGAAGTTTACCGAAGCGATATTGTACATCGCCAGGGCAATTCGGGCTGAGTCGTTACTTAGTTGGGCGAGCTTTGCAGCCTGGTAATAGTTCGTGAGGGAAGTATCGTATTCACCTTTTAGCTTAAGGATCTCTGTCTGATTGAACAAGAGTTTGATCCGTTTGGCGGTATCCGTTAAAGGCGTGACCAGGGTGTGTGCCGAATCAAAATACTGCTGAGCAAGATCGTAATCAGCACTGTCGTAAGCGTCCAGTCCCCGCTGAAGATAAGTGTCTATTTCATCGTTGTTGGATGGGGCATCAGCAGTGTTCACTTGATGATCGGAACAGGATGTAACAAGGATTGTGCAGAGAACCGCCAGATACAACCCGGCCAGGTAGATAAAAGGTGCGTTTTTCAGATTCATAGCGCTCTTGCAGGCAATAAAGATACCAAACAAAATGATCTGCTAATAACCTGTCCAACTGCCCATTAGTTTTCCGTCGCGAAGGAGGAGTGCCGGAAAAGGTATTTTGAGATAGTTCAATTGTTTCAAAAGGACTTTTGCCCAGGGACGCTTAACCGGAATCCTGCTGAAATCTATATCAAGTGAGAGCAGGAACTCACGCTTCGAATGATAAGTAACCCCGTTATCGTCTGTGTATGTTTCTTCGGAACCCACCAGTTTTTCATGTGCGCTGTAGCCTAGTGAGAAGCAGAGCCATTTCGGATAGCGGTCGCCTTTTGTGAAAGTGCCCGGGCTGAAGCTTAGCCAGTATGTTTGTCCGTTGTAATCCTTCAGCAGGGATTCGGTGAAACTGCTTCCCAGTATTTCCGGTCGGATTTCGGCAAAAGGCGTCGGTGCATAGGAGAACTTGGGAATAAATCGTTCTTCTCCCCATGCTAATTGTTGTCCAAGGTAAAGGCCTGTGCCAAGCGTATTCGCCAGCATATCGCTCCAGGAAAATCCCCATTCGATGGTGCGTGCATCGAGAACTTCCAGGGTAGCCTGGTAACCAAAACTGATTCCCGTTCCGATCCAAAGTGCTTTTCGAGGCTTCAATCCGGCCCAGGAAAAAAGATCCGTGTTAAGCTGATTGAGTTTATATGCCGTGTAGAAATGTCCGGCTTTGTCCATTTGAAGCCAGTTTTTGGAATCATCGAACGAATGCCATTTAGCGGATTGGGCATCTTTATACCAGAATTGCCACAGTCCCGTCATGCTACCGACCCAAATGGTTCCCCCGGAGGTTGAAACACCGATGCGACGTCCTTTGTTCAGGC
>JBNKYR010000343.1:0-3378 GCA_050300995.1 Crocinitomicaceae bacterium
TATTAAAGCAATGAAACGTTTTTTTCTATTACTGCTTGTGATGGTGTCGCTGACCTTTTCCGGTCGTGCGTCTCACGTTATGGGTGGTGATATTACCTGGACCTGCCAGGGAGGAAACTACGTTTTTCAGCTGGTGTTCTATCGTGACTGTAATGGAGCAGTCATCAATACTTCCTTCGAAACAATCAAAGTCTGGAACCATCCGACAATCACTACAATTCAGGTGAATTATGTCGGAAGTTCAGATGTTTCTCCCTACTGTACACAGGTGCCAGGCGGCCCTGTTCCGTTGGATTGCGGGGTTGGACAAAGTGGCGGGAACGGCCCGGGAGCTATTGAAAAGGCAGTTTACCAGAGTGTGCCGATTGCTCTTCCGGGAACTCCACCGGCAGGTGGCTGGATCTTTACCTACGAAAATTTCTCGCGAAGCCTTGCGTTGACGAACATCAGCAATCCTGGAACGTATGGTATCACGCTGGTCGCTAAAATGTTTGCCGTTCCGAACTCTCCGGGTGGTTGCGTAGACAATTCGCCACAGTTTCTGCAGGAACCTTATTTCGTGAGTTGTGTCAGTGATCCGTATGAATACAACATGAACGCAATCGACCCGGATCTCGATTCACTCTACATTTCTTTCGGAGCGGCACTTGATCAGTTTCCGGGACAAGTCTGGGATCCACCGAACTTTCCGGCCCAGGTACAGTATGAACCGGGCTTCTCTCCTACTTCACCCACCCCCAGTCCGGCCATGAACCCGGGAAATGTCGCCGCTCAAGTTGATCCTTCTTCCGGAAACCTCACCTTTCTGACAAATATCACAGGAAACTTTGCCGTCAAGATCGTAGCACAATCGTATCGAAACGGTGTCCTGATTGCGCAAGTGGAGCGTGAAATGCAACTCGTCGTCGTGAATTGTTCCGGAAATAATACAGCGCCGGATATTGCCGGTCCTTTCGGTGGATTATTTGAAACGACCATCAATGCGGGAGATCTCGTCAACTTCAATCTTGCTTCCAGCGATGTGGAGTTGTTGCAGGACGGAACCCCTCAGGACAATATTCTTTCAGCTACGGGACAGATGTTCGGCACGAACTACACGGATCCGAACAGCGGCTGCTCGGTGACTCCTTGTGCCACATTGAATACGACGCCGCCAATCACGATGTCGCAGGGAGTGAATACCACGTTCAACTGGCAGACCTCCTGTAACCATCTTATCAATCCTTATGGAGATGAGGCAGCGGTAGTTCCTTACCACTTTGTGTTCAAAGTACAGGACAATTACTGCCAGGTACCGAAAGTAAGCTACGCAACAATTACGATCAACGTGGTGAACCCGGGAATTGTTCCGGCACCAATCATTGATTGCATCCAGACCAATGCTTCCGGAGATGTCACTATCAACTGGTCTCCCGTGAGCGATCCGCTGGGTACTTTCTCAGAGTACCGGATTTACTCCGTCCAAAACGGCCTGCTGGGTACCATCAATAACATTAACACCACTACGTTCACCGACCCGGGTGTTGGGCAGCAAAACGATTACCTCATTGCCTCTGCTTCCGGTTGTAACGGAAACTCGCTGAAATTTGTGGACACGATTTCCAACATCTACCTGGATCTGAACAACCCGATGAACGGAACTGCATTACTTCAATGGAATGACCCGATCACACCTCCACTTGCGGGAATGGGGGCATACTACCACATCTATCGTGAATATCCGGCCGGAACCTGGACATTGCAAGACAGTGTTCCATACGGGACTCACTTCTACTTCGACACCATCGATATTTGTTCGGCATACCTGAACTACCAGATCGTTTTGCCCAATGTTCCTTGTGATTACACCTCAAATATCCAGGGAGATGATTTCGAGGACATGATTGCACCGGATATTCCAGTGTTGTACAGCGTTACCATTGACACCGTGACGAACGCCGTAACCATTACCTGGAATCAGAACGATGAACCCGATACGTACGGATACGTCATTTATGTGCAGGATGCCAATGGAGCAATCGTGGAACTGGATCAGATCTTCGGGATCGACGACACGTCGTACACTTATTTCCCGGATATAACTTCCGGACCACTCACTTATTCTGTCGCGGCTTTTGACTCGTGCTGGACGACCACCGTTCCTCCAACCTATCAAACCTCGGCCAAAGGAGAAATACACACGACCACCTTTGTGTCATCCGTATTGAATATCTGCAACCGGACTGTTGATCTGAACTGGTCGGATTATATCGGATGGGATGACTTCGATCATTATGAAGTCTATGGAAAAAGTACTGCCCTCCCATGGACTAACTTCGGTTCAACAACAGGCACAAGCTTCCTGGTAGACGTGCTGGAGGGAGAAACCTACACATTTGTCATACAGGCCATTTCCCTGTCCGGTGATACCACCTTTTCCAATCCGACAACTCTCTTCATTCAAACACCCGGACAACCCGCTTACAACTATCTGCAGGTTGCTACCGTCGACGATGATAAAGTGATCCTCCGCCACTACATCGATGCAAGTGTGAACATTGCCACCGTTTCGGTACAGCGTTTTAATGACGGACAGTTTGAAGAAATTGCTCAAATACCGGTAACAGGTACAACACTGACTTACACCGATGAAGACGTCGAAGTGAACGAACTCTCTTATATCTACCGCATGCAGGTAATCGATAGCTGCGGGCGACCGGGAGAGATCTCAAACGAAGCACAGACGATCCTGTTGCTGGTTGATAACGATGACGTTCTGAAATTAAATTACCTGTACTGGAATCCTTATCGCGAATGGAACGGAAGTATTCTCGGCTACGATCTCTACCGCGGTTATGACGGTGTCTTCTCAGGTGCCCCGGTGGCTACGCTTCCTCCGGGACAATTGTCCTTTACCGATGACGTCAACGCGGTTGTTTCAGACGGCAAGATCTGTTACAAAGTAGAAGCCGTGGAAGCAATCAATATTTTCGGGTTCGGCGAACGCAGCCTTTCCAACATGGCCTGTGTTACCCTGCCTCCGCTCATATACATCCCGAATGCTTTTACCCCCGGAGGAGTTAACCCGATTTTCAAACCGGTCCTGTCTGATTTTGATCCGGCCGATTATGAACTCACCATCTTTGACCGTCTCGGACAGAAGATCTTCAGAACCAACCAACCGGAAGAGGGTTGGGATGGACACATTGAATTGTCCGGAAAAATGGCGGAAACCGGTACGTATGTCTATATGGTTACGCTGCACGACGGCGACGGAATTGAGATCATCAAGCGCGGACACGTGACCTTGCTGAAATAAGTTAATTTTGTCGTGTGAAGCGCATTCTTGTCATTCAAACCGCATTTCTGGGTGATGTAATTCTGGCGACGCCGGTCGTT
>JBNKYR010000344.1:0-3372 GCA_050300995.1 Crocinitomicaceae bacterium
TAGCACGGGGAGTAAGCGGAAGTTTACTCCCTTTTTTTGTCCCCGATTCCTGCCGTTTATACTTCGCAGGCAACATGTTTGGCAAAGATTGCTTAACTTCGATGGATCAACTTGAACGGAATGAAATCACTCAAATTTGCCCTCCCTGCCCTCCTTGTCGCAGGAATATTTACCGGTTGTTCAGAAGAAAATACGATCGGGGAAACAGCTGAAAGCATTGAACGAAAAGTGCCCAATGAAAATCAGGTAGACCGCTTTGCCGATATCCAGGTATTGCGTTACGACATCGTGGATTTCGATAAACTCACACTTGATCAGAAAAAGCTGGTATACTATCTCTCTGAAGCCGGACTTGCCGGTCGCGACATCATTTACGATCAGAACAACCCCTTCAACCTGGAAATTCGTCGTTGCATCGAAACCATTGTTGAGAACTACAATGGCGACAAAGACAGTGATGACTGGTATTTGTTCATGACCTACGCAAAACAGGTTTGGTTCGCCAACGGAATCCACCACCACTATGGCATGGATAAGATGTTACCGGCCTTTTCACGCGGGTACTTTGATCAACTGGTAAAGGAGTGCAATGCGAAAATCAGCAAGGAAGCTGAAGACGTGATGTTCAGTACCGATTCGTATATGAAGCGTAAAGTGAAAGATCCCAATGTGGATATGATCGCACAATCGGCGAACAACTTTTACGGCCCAGGAGTGACACAAAAAATGGTGGAGGAATTTTACGCTGAACGCATCGACGAAAATGACCCGCGACCAATTGAGTACGGACTGAACTCGACCATGATCCTGAAAGACGGAAAACTGACCGAAGATGTATGGAAATCAGGGGGACGCTACGGAAAAGCTATTGACAAGATCATTTACTGGCTGGAAAAAGCGACCACCGTTGCCGAAAATGCACAGCAGCGTGCTGCACTCGAAAAGCTCATCGAATATTACCGTACCGGTGATCTGAAGACCTGGGATGAATACAACATTCTTTGGGCCACATCTACCGAAGGTGATATTGACTGGATCAATGGCTTCATCGAGGTTTACGGTGATGCTCTGGGCAAACGTGCTTCTTATGAGAGCATCGTGGAGATCACCGACTTTGAAGCTTCCCGCCAGATGAAAGTGGTGGCAGACAATGCCCAGTGGTTTGAAGACAACTCTCCGTTGCTTGAAGAACACAAAAAGAAGAACGTTAAAGGTGTGAGCTACAAAGTAGTTCAGGTGGCCAGTGAATCGGGAGATGCAGCACCATCCACACCGATTGGTGTCAACCTTCCGAACAACAACTGGATTCGCCAGGAGCATGGGTCAAAATCCGTGAGCCTTGGAAATATTATTGCCGCTTACGACAAAGCTTCCGGTCCGGGATTGGTCGAAGAATTTGCACATGATCAGGAAGAGATTGACCGTGCAAAGAAATACGGATATCTTTCCGGAAAGCTGCATACGGCCTTGCATGAAGTAGTTGGACATGCCTCGGGACAGATCAATCCGGGTGTCGGACAGCCATCCGAAACGCTTCGCAACTATGCAAGCACCCTGGAAGAAGCCCGTGCAGACCTCGTCGGACTTTATTATATCATGGATGAAAAGCTGATCGAACTCGGACTGATTCCTTCGCTGGAAGTGGGGAAAGCCGAATACGACGGTTATATCCGTAACGGTCTGATGACTCAACTGCAGCGACTCGAAGTGGGGAAACAGATCGAAGAGGAGCACATGCAAAACCGACAACTGGTGGCAGCCTGGGTGTTTGAAAAGGGAGCAAAAGATAAGGTGATCGAAAAGGTGGAGAAAGATGGAAAAACGTATTACAACATCAATGACTACAACAAGTTGCGTGTACTTTTCGGCGATCTGCTCCGTGAGATCCAACGCATCAAATCCGAAGGAGATTACCAGGCCGGAAAAAACCTTGTAGAAACCTATGGTGTAAAAGTAGACCAGGCCTTGCACAAAGAAGTACTGGACCGTGTTGCTCCATTGGATCTTGCTCCTTACAGCGGATTTGTGTACCCGACCTTCGTTCCTGTCAAGAACGATCAGGGGGAAATCACAGACATTAAGATTGAGAACAAACAGTCATTTGTCGAGCAAATGCTTTACTACGCAAAGCAGTATTCGACACTGGACTAAAATACAACGTATAACGAATGGTTGGGGATCCGAAGTGATCCCCAATCCTGTATATAACACACTGATACAATGAAAACCAAACAAGAAATCGTCGAAAACTGGCTTCCCCGATACACTGGAGAACAATTGGAAAACTTCGGCCAGTACATCCTTTTGTGCAATTTCAAAAACTACGTGGACACCTTTGCCCAGCAACATGGTGTGGAGGTAATCGGCAGAGACAGACCGATGCAGTGCGCCACGGCAGATGGGATCACCATCATCAATTTCGGAATGGGAAGCGCCTCGGCAGCAACATGCATGGATCTGCTATCGGCCATCCAACCGAAGGCCGTTCTTTTCCTGGGAAAGTGTGGTGGTCTGAAGAAAAAAAACGAAGTCGGCGACCTCATCCTACCGATCGCTGCGATTCGGGGAGAAGGAACCAGTAATGACTATTTTCCGCCGGAGGTCCCGGCACTTCCTGCCTTTGCATTGCAAAAGGCAATTTCCACTACCATTCGTGATTTCGGTCGTGATTACTGGACAGGAACCTGTTACACCACCAACCGCCGTGTCTGGGAATACGATGAAGAATTCAAAAATTACCTGACCAGCCTTCGTGCGATGGCCATCGATATGGAAACAGCAACGATCTTTACCGTTGGTTTTGCCAATGAAATCCCTACCGGTGCCCTGCTGCTCGTTTCCGATCAGCCGATGGTTCCGGAAGGCGTTAAGACCAGTGCCAGTGATACCAGCGTTACTGCAAACTACGTCAGTGATCACTTAAAAATCGGCGTTGAATCACTCAAGCAGCTTATCAACAATGGCAATACAGTGAAACACCTGCGTTTCGGCTGATACCCCAAGTGAAAAAAAGAACGGTATACCTTCTGGGGCTCGTTACTCTGCTCCTCTTCCCGATTCCCACCTTTGTCGGGCTGTATTTTATGGAGGGAAAAAGTCCTGCTGACATTCTACAGCCGGAGAACCTGAGTTTTTATCACATCGTTTCCGGAATGGAACTCGGCGTGGCTTACGCCTTCATTGCACTTGGTTTCATGCAGGCCAAGGTTTTTAAGAGCATGCCTACGCGTGTTGAACAAATCGTAAAAAACATGCGCCTGACATTCTGGGACTGCATTTTCCTCTCGCTTTGTGCGGGAGTTGGTGAAGAATTGCTTTTCCGGTCCGGCGTCCAGCTCTATCTGGGTCCAATTATCACCTCCGTCGTCTTTG
>JBNKYR010000345.1:0-3363 GCA_050300995.1 Crocinitomicaceae bacterium
AACGGGGATGATGGAAAATATGCTGCCATTGTCAAAACCGATACGAAACAGGATGTGATGGTAACGGTGAAGAAAGAAGGCCACGCATTTGATTCGAAGCTCATTGCCAAGGAGGAGTTCAGGAAAGAGGGAGATGTCGCTATTCGTGGAAATGACCTAAGTGTGAAAGAGTTGAAAGTGGGTGAAGCGTACACGATCAATGATATTCTTTACTCAACAAATTCTGCTTCCCTGAGTGATAAGTCAAAGTTTATTTTACGTGGTTTTGCACGCTTCCTGAAAGAAAATACCTCGATCTCGGTTTCCATTCAGGGGCATACGGATGACGTTGGCGACGACGGTGAGAACATGCGTCTTTCCGAAGAACGTGCACAGGGAGTGAAACGCTATCTCGTGAGTCAGGGAATTGCAGAAAATCGCCTGAAGGCAAAAGGATTCGGAGAAACGCAACCGAAGGTTCCGAATGATTCTGCAAGCAACCGTGCAAAGAACCGACGTACCGATTTCGTGATCGACGGTATGTAATTGCAGAAGATACCTGAAGGAATAGTAAAAATACCTGATTTTATGGGTGTTAATTCGTGGATTGATTGAAAATTGTAATTTTCAACATTGATCCACTATGTCACTTGTTAAAACACAATCGGGCAAGCCAACCTCCCCTCATAAGTCGGAGGCTTTTTTTCCTGCGAAAAACCCGGAAAAGGAGCAATCTTCCAAAGACAATTCGAATGAAACGTTTTTTGCCGGAAAGGAGCAGGGAGGAAGTGACAGTTTCATACAGCCGAAAGCAAGTGCTTCTGGTGATCAGCAGAATGATGGGGAAATTAAACAGGCTCCTTCCGGGGAAGATCAGGTTCCTGTTCCGGCTGGGGTTGGTGTAAAGCAGCGGGAGCCGGATCCGAATAAATCAGAACAGCAGGCGCTTCAGGAAAATAAATCTGAAATTGATGATCAGATCGAGGAGGAAACGGGCGAAGCGACCTCCAGTCTTCCGTTGGAAGCAAAACGAGAAGAAGGCAAGCCCACACTTTTGGAACCGGAGCATGAAGAGGACCCTGCGGACAGGACACTTGAATTAAAAAAGGAAGGGGGACAGGAAACACCAGCTCCACCGGCGGAAGCTGCAGCGGGACCTGAAGAAGCGACAGATGTAGCTGAAGAACCTGAACAGGAGGAGGGAAAGGAAGGAAAGGAAGATGAGAAAAAGAAGGAAAAGGCTGGTAAGGAGAAGAAGGAGAAGGCTCAGGGAGACGCCGTAGCACCGCTTCAGGTTCCTGCATTAGAACAACCTTCAGGGGCAGCAGCCATGGTAGCTGCGAACAACATGCCTCCGAGTGAGGCGGATCAGGCAGAACTCGAAAAGGACGACCGTCCGCTTGATGAGAAACTTGCGGAACAAAGTGCGCTGCTTGCCAATTTCATGGTGTCGGCAGAAGAACAAAAGGCTCTTGTGCAAGGCGAATTGAACAGAAGCAGGGCAGAGTTGGCTATGCAATCAGCAATTCTTTCAGAGGAGATTCGCGCCACCGCAGCAATGAAACGCGAGATCATACGAGCGGAAATTCTGAACAGAAAGACTTTACTGGCCCAAAACTATCTTACGCTCAAAGCACAACTTGCCGCTGAAAAGGAGGCTGATCTGTTGCGTTTGGATACATTGCGTGATGCGAAGATCCTTGAATTACAGACGGAGTTGAATACACGTCGGGAGGAGTTCAGTTCCTTTGTGGAAGAGCAAAAACTGGAACCTACCCGAAATGCGCAACGTGAAGCAGACCGGGCAGACCGCGAGTTGGATGCAGCCAGCAGCCAGGCGTTGTCTGAAGGTGAGCGCGTAGCGGGGCACTATCGTGGAAGCGACGACAGTAATCCTGAGGCCCGGGAGGCTGTTCGTGAGTTGGCCAGCGATAGTGCATCGGATATTCGATCGAAGAAATCAACTATTCGGGAAGATCTGCTGGATACGGCATCCAAATTTGACGGTGGCTTCGACGAGTTCCGCACGGATGTAATGGAGCAGATCTCCTCCACAGAAGAGCAACTTCTTCCGGTTTTCGAGCAGGCAGCAACTGATTTCAGAACAACCATAGAGCAGTCGTATGCACAGGTAGATCAGGAATTGACGCAGAAGGAGGCGATGGAAAGCGCACGGTTCGATGAGTTGGAGCGATTGCAGCTGGAGCGTGTAGATGAGAATGAAAGCAAAGCCCTGGAGTCCGTGCAGCAGACAGAGCAGGGAACCATACAGCAATTAGATGTTCTGGGAGCCACCATCATAGCCAATATTGATACAACGGTGCAAAATGTGAGTATGGTAGCTGCCCCGAATGGCAATGTTCCGCTCATACCTGCCTTACGTGCATTTCTGGATGAAAATTCGTCTGCAGTTCAGGCGACTGCTTCCGAGGGGATTATGTATTTGCAGCAATTGCGACAGCAGGGTTCAGATAGCTTACAGGGAATCCGGGATACGTTTATGACGCAAAGCGACTTGATCCAGACAGGATTGCTCAGCAATGCGGATTCCCTGATGGCGCTGATCGATGCACAGAATCTGGAGGTGACCACGGGGCTTAGGCAAACGATTGACGGAAGTTTTGTGACGTTCACAGAAAAGCTTGACGGAATGAAGGCCGAAGCGCTGGCTGGCCTTGATGAATCAATACTGGATAGGCGAAACCGCATTCTACAGGCAAATGCCGACTTTGCAGAGGAACTTACCGACCAAGCTTCCGAAAGCATTGAAAAAGCCAAGCAACCGCTGTTGGATCCGCTGGTAAGTCGTTTATGGTCAGCGGCGGATAAAGCCAAGGCAAGTTGGTGGGAAGGACTCCTTGCCGCAATCGGCGACCTTCTGGTCGGTTTGATCATTCTGGTGCTCATTGCAGCTGTTCTTGTCTTCTTTGAGGTCTTTGCAACCATTGGAGCGGCCTTGTTGGTAATCGGACTGATTGTATTGGCAATCGTCTTCGTGATCAATCTCGGTGTCCGCTGGTATCAGGGACGTGGATTCTTTGATGGAATCCTATTGGCTTTGTCGGATACGGTAGGGGTCACGATGTTGTACCAGGGGATCACAAACCATGATATTGCGACAGGTGAGTATCTTGGCCTCAGTGACTTTGACCGCTGGTACCAGGGAACCACAGGAACTGCTCAGATCATCATGATCTTTATAGCTGTCAAGGGTGCATTTACCGGAGGCGGTGGAGGCGGCGCGCGGGTAACGGTGCCGGAAACCACCACAGGAGGTGCACCACGGACGGGACTCCTTGATCCGATTTTTAATTTCAGGGGACTTGAACCTGAATTGGCTGGTGTGCCGAGAGGTTTTGGAGGACGTACACCTGTTTTTGAGCC
>JBNKYR010000346.1:0-3353 GCA_050300995.1 Crocinitomicaceae bacterium
CTTATCCTCTTTGCCGGCATTCCCTTTTTGATCATAACACTGGTTTTCAAAAGTGCATCTGGTCCCCAATTCGGAATGTTCATTGCATTGGGAGTAATGGGTCTTATTGGTTTCTACTTCTTACGCTTAATTCTCTGGAACTCCTATGGTACGGAACGGTACACAATACAGCAGGATACCATTGATTATGTGGCAGATTATAAATGGTTTAAAGATGGTAAAAAGCAGTTTCAACGCGAAGGACTTCTCATCGGAATCGAACAGCCCTATTATGAAGATGAAAATTGGGGGAAACTGACACTTTCGGATGGAACTACCAAAATGGTAAGTGCCGTAAAAACAGATATGGATGACTTGAAAATTCTTCTGGAATGGCTTCACGAGTATGTCCGTTAAACTCCGAAAAAAGTTATCTTTAGTTCACTAACCGAACGCTATGAGCAAAGCCAGGATCCTGATCGTTGAAGACGAACCCTTCATTTCGGATGACCTTGCCGAAACCCTGAAGGAATGCGGTTATTCGGTGGCAGGTGTAGCAGCAGATATTGATGAAACGTTGCCCATTCTCCGGCAAGGTGAAGTGGATTTGGTATTGCTTGACATCAATCTCAACCAACCGGTAGACGGCGTGCAGATTGCGCATATCATCAACAGCGATTACCGGGTCCCGTTTATTTTCGTAACGGCTTTTACCGACAGCGCCACGATCGAGCGCGTAAAGCACACGCGACCGGCAGGCTACCTTTCCAAACCTTACAACGATGTCGACCTGATCATCACCATCGAACTGGCCCTGAGCAGGACCAAAGCTCCGGAACTGGCCCGCAGCAAGGACAACGGCGCCTCCACTGACACCTTGTTCATCAAAACACGGAAAGGGCTGGAGAAGATCAAGGTGGCGGAAATTCGCTGGATTGAAGCCTATGATTACTACTCCTTTGTGAAACTGAAGGACGATAAACTACTGGCTACCCTGACGCTCAAAGAACTGGAGCAGAAGATCGATCATCCCTCCTTTCTGAAAATCCACCGCAAATATTCGGTTAACTTCGACCACATCGACAAGATTGTCGGTAACCAGGTGGAAATCGACGGAGAGCTGCTTCCTGTCAGCCGCTCACACAAAGACGATCTTCTGGCCAAACTGCAAACCATCTGATTTTCATACTTCCCCGTTTCCTTTGATCGGTCATTCTATGTCGTTGGCTGAAAATTCCGGTCGTTCACTGACAATCTTTCTCCAGGGGTATCACTCTTCCTAGTTTTGAGTCGAAAACCAAAATTGATCGACATGAAAAAACACATCAACACTTTGCTTATTGCCTTATTTGCGGGTACCCTTTTCGCTCAGACCAACTCGAACACGGTTGTCTCCACACACCTTCTACCATCTGCTCCGGACGGGACGACAAGTCCGGAAACAATCAAAGCCGGTGAACCGATCTATGCCATGATCTACCTCGACAAAACATTCAGGCAACTGGTTGGAAGCGGCTACAACGTAAAGATTCGCGAAGGAATCTACATCGGAAATGCACTGGCTTCTCAGTACGACTGGAAAATGAGTTACACAGCTGTGGACGGGCAAGGTTCTTCTTACGAGATCCAGATGGCCCCTTCCATGGATGCCATTCAATACCCGATCGAAGCTTACTCATTGACCAAAAGCCTGCTGATGTTGCCTGCAGGTATTCACGAAGTCACGCTGGAAGTCACCTATCAGCTCGACGGAATCAGCGAGACGAACACGCTTGGCGAGGTTACTTTCCTCTTCGACAACACCAATGAGAGCGGTCGTCAGGAATTCCGCAACATGGTAGAAGCCTACCGTTCCGGCGCACTAAAGAGTGTGAAGCTTCCCGAGTCGCGCATGAACAATCCCGAACTGGAGAAAAGCGTTAAACAAGCGGTCGTAGATGCCGGCTGGTCGCAAACACCGCTCAAAGTCATCATCATGGAATACGATTGGAGTACCCTGAATGATCGCTATACCGGAGCCATTTTACAACGTCAGATCAATGTAGCCGTGGCTACCAAAGATCACAACGGATTCTGCCAGTTGTTTTATCCTACCGTATTTCAGGAATACATGGGTGGAGGCAAATACAGCACGAAGACAACCCTGGGCGGCATTCATCGCATTGAGGAAGACATCGATTGCGGAAATGTACAGTAAGTTGGTTCAGCATCCGTGCAAGGTCGATCTGCCTGCGCACCGATCATCATCGGGGGGAAGATCCTTCTCCCCGATTGCCGCTTGCGGAAAGCTAAATCTTCTATCTTTAAGTGTATGAACAAGGTCTTCCTTCTCGCCGTGTTGCTTCTCCTGGGATCCGGGCATTCCAACGGACAGACCGACTCTTTGCTTCATGTCGTGAAGACGAGTACCAATGACACCGTGGTCGTCAATGCCTACCTGGAACTGGCCGCTATCTATCAAACCGATCCTTCCGCGCTCAGTTACCTGAAGAAAGCCCTGAAAAAAGCCGAAAAAAGCGGACACAAGAACAAGGAAGCGGACGTTCGGAATAAACTCGGCATCTACTATGCACGTACAGCGAGTTATCCGGAAGCACTGAGCCAATGGCTGACATGCGTGGAACTTCGCAAAGAAGCAGGCGACCAAAGTGGCATTGCGCAATGCTACAACAACATCGGAATCCTTTACAAGAACACAGGCGATTATTCCCGTGCCATTGAATACTATTTCAAAGCACTCAGCATTGCAGACGAGATCGACGATAACTACGTGCGCACCAAGGCCTACGGAAATCTGAGTATCGTTTACAAAATTCAGGAAGATTACCCCCAGGCAAAAAAATACCAGTTGAAAAGTCTCGAACTGGCCCGAAAAGAAAAAAACCGGGAAGCCGAAGCCACAGCACTCATGAACCTGAGCATCCTTTACGAAAACATGGGGGACCCTGGGCAGGCCCGCTCTTACCTGGAAAAAGCCTTTCCTATTTACCAGGAACTGGGGGAAGACGAAGGTATCGGTTCCGTGTACAGCACCAGTGGCAAGATCCATGAGGCCAATGGCAATTATGAACTTGCACTCGCCGATTTCCGGAGAGACCTCGGGATCAACCGGAAACTCAACGACCGTAAAGGCATCTCAGGTGAGCTGATCAACATCGGGCGGGTCTCCCTGCTGACGGGACATGTAGACGATGCGATCCAACACTGTCTTGAGGGGCTGCACCTTGCGGATTCACTGAAGCTCATTGAATGGGAGAAGAACGCATGTCTTTGCCTCGCCGACAGCTATGAGCAAAAAGGCAATTTCCGGGAGGCCCTGCACTACCACCGTTTGTACCTGAAAAAGAAGGACAGCATCTATAACGACGAGAATA
>JBNKYR010000347.1:0-3350 GCA_050300995.1 Crocinitomicaceae bacterium
GAAGCAGGTTCAGCAGACAATGCGCTTCATACCGGGAGTAATTCAGCTTTTTCCAAATAGCGATCGCCTTTTGGTAATAATCGAGGGATAGCGGTTTGTTGCGTTCGGAATAATAGTAACCCAACTCATTCATAGCGGTGGCAATCACGTGATCATCCCCGTATTTCTCTCCCAGTTCGATGCAGATATTGGAGAGCATTGGAATGGAATCCCTGTGCGAGTTCTGTTCGTTGTACACCGCAGCAAGCCGACTATACATCTCCATTTCTGCAGCCGGTGAAGCCTGTCCGCCGGAAACAATCGCACGCACCTTGTTCAGGTACTTCAACGCGTAATCGTATTTCCGCGTTTCCCTGTAAAATTCCGCAATCAGAACGTAGACATCGGCAATTTTCTCTGCGTTACCGAGTGAATCCACTAGTTTCACCGCGCGGTTGAAATGACCTGAAGCTACAGGATGTTCTCCGAGCGCCGCATACTCCCTGCCAAGTCCGCACAAGGCATCGATCTTTTCCTGAATGTCGTAACCCTTCCGGTAAGATTGCAGTGCCTTTTCATAGGATTGAATGGCCCTTCGATGTTCCGACACCCATTCGTTTGCAAAACCGAGGGCATTCCACGCAACAACTTTCGCTTCCTGATCGGATTGTTTCCCGGCATACTCCTGCACTTCCTGCGCCAGTTCGAGTGCGTAAGTATTGTCTTCCCGAATCCAGGTAGCGACAAGTTCTTTTCCTGCATTGACCTTCTGAAGCGGCGTGGCATTTTTCGACTCCCAGATGGAAAGGGCTTCACTTCGGTCCATACGCTGCCCTGTGCCTGAATAAGGCAACAGCAGAACCAGAAGAAACGGCAACAGTTTCAGACGCATTTTTTGAGTAAGGAAATTTACAAAGAATTCCTTTTGCCGCTTTTTGTCAAGGCTCCGAAATAACAGAAAATCGTCAAACAGAACGGGAACCATGTCAAACAGAACAATTCTTTTTTTCACAGCACAGGCAACACTAGTTTAGGTTCACTAAAAAGTAATTCAATGAAAAAAGCAGTACTACTCTTATGTATAATCCTGGTAGGCGTTTCCGGGACTTTTGGACAATCAGGATGGTTAGATGGATCGTTTGGAAATTCAGGAATAGCGGTTACTCCTACCGGAGGAACTAATTCAGTTGGAGAAAAAGTGGCGATTCAAAGCGATGGAAAAATTGTCGTTGCCAGAGCAGATAATATGGGGTCCAATGATCAAATCACGTTGATTCGCTATTTAACAGATGGTTCTCTGGACATGACTTTTGGAACTGCCGGTGTAGTACAAACTACCATTCCGGCCTGGAATTATAGTATCGACCTGAAAATTCAGACGGACGGAAAAATTTTGGTTCTGACTTATCTCAATCTACTGAGGTTTAACTCAGACGGTAGTCTGGACGTGACCTTCAATGGGAATGGTTGGGTGTCAATGCCAAGTAATTATTATGGGTTCACCCTTGGTTTGCAATCGAATGGCAGAATTGCAGTTGGAGCTTCTTATGCCTATAACGATTGCTGCGGCGGCACCAGTTATTTGAATGCTGCTATTATGATTTATAACACGGATGGTTCACCGTACTCAAGCACGCTTTCTCCCAGCCTATACAATGCCTACCAGAACATTGACAGAGCTTTTATCATCGTTCAGAATGATGATAAAGTGGTTGTTTGTGGAAGAGGGGATTTCGCAGGTGGATATACGTTTCGGGTGAATTCGGATGGCACCCCGGACTTAACGTATGGTTCGAACGGGAATGGCTTCATGTATTTTGTAAATGATCCTATTGACGCAGCAGATATGCAATCTGACGGCAAAATCGTTGTTCTTCCATGGAATTCCGGAACAATAAAGCGCATCACGACTGGTGGTGCACTTGAGTCTGTTGGTGGAACGTTTGCTGCAAACAACCTTAAAGTCGTTGCGAATGATAAAATTTTATTACTCAGTGGTTGGAATGAATATCAATTGACCCGATTAAACAATGATGCAACCGCAGACGTAACATTTAGTTCGGACGGGATCGTTACCATCGACCTGATGCCCACAGGAGGCGAAACCGCTAAATCAATTGCCGTGCAAGCAGACGGAAAATACGTGATTACAGGTGATGCAGATAATAACATCGGTACTATCAGAATTGATCAATGCACACCACAAACAGCGATTGATTCGATTCATGTGTGCGATGTACCCGACTATACATGGATTGACGGAGTCACCTATACTTCAAGCAATTATACTGCAACTTACACATTGAACGAAGGAGCTTCGAATGGCTGTGATTCTATCATCACGCTGAATTTAACCATCGCAAACTCAAACGCAGGAACCGACACGCAAACTGCCTGCGATTCCTATACCTGGATCGATGGGAACACTTATACATCGTCAAACAACTCCGCTACGTGGATATTGACAAATGCAGGCGGGTGCGACTCTACCGTTACACTTGATCTCACCATCAACGCCTCTCCTGGTGCTTCGGCAACAGACAATGGCGATGGCTCACTCAGTGCTACCGGTTCCGGAACCTATCAGTGGATTGACTGCGCGAACAATACGGCCATATCCGGAGCCACCGATGTGAACTACGCACCAACCGTTAACGGAGATTATGCGGTGATCGTCGACAACGGCAATTGCGCGGACACTTCTGCCTGCGTAACGATCAACTACCTTGGAGTCGGGGAACTCTCCTCCTCTACCATGAACGTTTACCCCAATCCAACATCGGGAGACGTAACGATCGACTTCGAAGGATCCTCCGCCGAAATTGCACTTATGGATGCCACCGGAAAACAATTACGTACGCAAACCATCTCGTCCGGAGAGCAATGTGCTTTAGCAGATCTCGCAGCAGGGATCTACTTTGTCTCTGTAACCACCGATGGAAAAACTACGATAGTAAGAATCTACAAGCAATAACCAGCTACACTGAAAGGGGTCCGGTTCCTGATGGGACCGGGCCTTTTTTATGCAATCTGTCCTGGAAGTGGTAGTTGTTTCGACGAGGGCAAATCAGGTATTTATACGTATTGCGAACGTGCTTCATTCGGGGTATCTTGTAAACAGAAAGATATTTCCTAACCACGATTGATGACAAAGCCCCTTTTCACTGAGAGGGGTTTTGTGTTTGGAGGGGTGAAGCAGGGTCCATAATCTGATTATTTTCCTATTTCTACAAATAAACGGTTACAACTAATACACAATGGTTACAAGCATCGTTTGGAGTGCCGCCTATGCACCTGATTTGTACGCTACCCTAAAGTGTTACCAATCTAAATGATATAAAATCGCTTAAATTAGATTGGTATGAGAGAGT
>JBNKYR010000348.1:0-3348 GCA_050300995.1 Crocinitomicaceae bacterium
TGGATTATCCCGGAATCACTGACTTGATGGACGGCCGTGCAACTTATTTGAGCACCTATCCCGGTGTCCAGGGAGCCCCATCCATCGACAATGTTTCAACTCCCACGGATGCTACCGCAGGAGACGATGTTTGGGTGAATGTTGAGATAAGCGGGAATCCCATCAATGTCCTGCTGGCATATCGAATGGGAGGATCTCAGGCCTTTACCTGGTTGACCATGGCTGATGACGGTTTGTCCGAAGACGGTGCAGCCGGAGATGGAACGTATGGCGCACAAATTCCCGGGATTACCAACCGCGTGGAATATTATGTATACGCTGAAAATGACAGTGCAGGTGTTTTCGCTCCCGAACGTGCGGCGTATGAATTTTATGTGTTGAATGCCAGGATTCATCCCGGTGATCTCGTTCTGAATGAGGTGATGACCCTGAATGAGCGCACCGCATACGACCAAAGCGGAGAATACGATCCCTGGATCGAACTGTTCAACAATGGTACCTACACCATCGCAATGGAAGATTTGTACCTTTCCAACCAGTCTTCCGATCCTTTGATGTGGCAATTTCCCGAGCAAACGCTTGCGCCGGGACAGTACCTCATTGTTTGGGCTGATGGCGATACCTTGCAAACAGGAAATCATACAGGTTTCCGACTGGGCAATGAGGGAGATTCGCTGTGGTTGTCGTATGCGGATGGAGTAGTATTGGATTCAGTTTTCTGCGGACAGCAGGAAGTCATTACTTCAATGGGACGCTATCCGAATGCTACGGGAATTTTCAAGGAAATGACGCCGTCTTTCGGGAGGTTCAACGATGGAGTGGGTACAACTCCGCTGTCGGATGCCATATTTATGTATCCCAATCCGGGATCCGGGAGTGTTTGGTTGCGAATGAACCTCCAGACAAATTATGCATTGGACTTTTACAGCATTGATGGACGAAAAATGGCCACTTACGAAAGCATTGCAGGCATGGAAACCATAGAAGTGGACGTGTCGCAGTGGCCTGTGGGCGTATACCTGTTACATGCCACGTATGGCAGTGAACAGACCATCCTTAAATTAATGATTACACTTTAATCGAATACTATGAAAAAACAACTACTTACCCTCGGGATTTTGTGCATCGGGATTGGTGCTTCGGCACAGACCTTTACCAATTATACAACGTCTGATGGCTTGCTTAATGACAATGTAAATTGTGTGGATGTGGATGCTTCCGATAACGTTTGGTTCGGAACACAGGGAGGTGTGTCGATGTTCGACGGAGCAAACTGGACCAACTATACCACCACTTCCGACCCGAACCTGGTGGATAATAATATCACAGCTATTTATGTCGCGGGTTCCGGAGATATTTGGGTGGGATCTGATTTCGGAGTAAGCGTACTCAGTGGAGGAAACTGGACGACGTATACAACAACGGATGGATTGGGCAACAACCAGGTAAAGTGTATTGCAGAGGATGCTTCAGGAGATATTTGGTTCGGAACAAATTCCGGAGTCACCGAATTGGCCGGAAGTACCTGGACTTCTTACGGAACATCAGAAGGCTTGCCTTTCGGCGGTGTGACGGCGATCACCCTGGAATCGAACGGTGATCTCTGGATGGGCTCCGGTCTCGGCGGTGTATTGATCTATAACGGATCAGGCTTCCTGAACATTACCAGTTCAGACGGACTTGTGGATGATCGCTTGCGTGCGATTGTAATCGACGACCAGAACAATCGTTGGTTTGGTACTTCGGAAGGAATTTCTGTCTTCAATAGTTCGAACACATTCATGACTAATCACACGACCATTTTTACGCTGCCTCCACCGGATACGCTCAACCCGATTGAAGACGTGAAGATGGACAGTCAGGGAAATATCTGGGCAGGCGTTTACGTGGATTATCTCGTGACAGAAGGAGGTGTATGTGCTTACAATGGCAATCAGTGGATAGAATACCACGTTTCGGATGGTTTGATCGGCCCTGTTGTTCGCGCTTTGGCGATTGACGGGAACGATGATGTTTGGGTGGCAACAAGTACCGGTGTGAGCAAGATCTCAGATCATTCCATTGGCTTGACAGAACAGAAAACGACTGCTTTTGCCGTCTATCCGAATCCGGCTGATGATCTTCTCTTCATTCGAACTGAAAACCCGGTGAGTTCTCACGAGGTGGCCCTGTTTGATGCTACTTCAAAACAGGTATCCGTGGAAGGATATGCTCTGGATGCAAACACACTGGAATTTCGCGTGGATCATCTGTCTCCGGGTGTATATTATTGTCGTATCGCTTCGGAAACGCAAAAAATTATTCTCCGTTAATTTCTGTAAACTAAACTGGAAAATGACGAAGGAGGGGCGCTACGGCGTCCCTTTTTTTGTTTGTCCTTGCTTGATCCCGGTATGGCTTTTTTCCAGCCATTGATTGGCCGTACAAATGTGGAGTCGATCCAATAGGAAAGCAGCGCGATTGGAGAATAGAAGCCGTTTATACGGCAACATTGTGCTCCCGAAGCGCATCATTCAGTGACGTCTTCAGATCGGTGGATGCCTTTCGTTTACCGATGATCAATGCGCAAGGCACGTTAAAGTTGCCAGCAGGAAATTCTTTGGTATACGATCCCGGGATCACAACGCTCCGTTCCGGAACGTATCCGCGGATTTCCACGGGCTCATCACCGGTAACGTCAATGATTTTGGTCGACTTGGTTAAGACAACATTGGCACCAAGCACTGCTTCACGTCCCACACGAACGCCTTCAACAACAATACAACGAGAACCAATGAATGCATTGTCTTCAACGATCACAGGAGCCGCCTGTAATGGTTCCAGTACCCCGCCGATTCCAACACCACCGCTCAGGTGAACATTTTTACCGATCTGAGCACAACTTCCAACGGTAGCCCAGGTGTCCACCATTGTCCCCGAATCAACATAAGCTCCGATGTTTACGTAAGAAGGCATCATAATTACACCCGGTGCGATAAAGGCACCGTAGCGGGCAACAGCATGAGGAACCACGCGGACACCCAATTCTTTGTAGTTGGTTTTGAGCTTCATTTTGTCATGAAACTCAAACGGCCCTACTTCAATGGTTTCCATTTTTCGGATGGGGAAATACATAACAACGGCCTTCTTAACCCATTCGTTTACCTGCCAGGAGCCATCTTCATTGGGCTCTGCTACGCGCAAAAGTCCTTTGTCAATATCTTCGATAACTGTTTCAATGGCCTGAATGGTTTCAGGTTTTTGCAGAAGGTCGCGGTCTTCCCAGGCCGCTTCGATAATTGATCTCATCCGATTTGTTTTGTGCAAAAGTAATGAACCCGCCGAAATACCCTGAACATGTTAAAAATC
>JBNKYR010000349.1:0-3329 GCA_050300995.1 Crocinitomicaceae bacterium
AGTTCAACATGACGTTTTTCGGGGTTACTTTACCACCATACCCACGCATGTTGATCGTGTAATCGATATCGTAAGCATTTGGCTTCAGTTCATAGGCAAATTCAATTGCTTCTTTTTCTCCGCCTTTGTATTCAAATACGATTTTTTTATCCGTTTTACTTTTAACGGTAAAAAGCTTGTTATCTGTGCTTTCTGTCTTTCCGTCTAAAGGAAAGGATAAAGCATTTGTTGCGTCGCCATTACCAAAGAAAACCAATGGAACGATGGAGTCGTCGTACTTGGAGTATTCGCGGTACGTTTCAAATTCCTTCAGGCGAACTGCAGCGATCTGACCGCCTTTCGTAGTGAAGTCGATGATCAGTTTTTCGTTCTCCAAACGGATGATCTCGCCCTCTACTTCTTCTTTGGAGGATGCGGATGTGTGTTCTTCGCTAAGTGTTGTTTCCGACATCGGGGCGATGAGCGTATCTTTTCCGGTGATTGTGTCCAGAAAAGCCAGTGCACCATTCTCTCCGGTCAATTGTTTTCCGTTCTCATCCAATTTCGGAACAAGCGACGATACCGTTTGCTGTGCTGTACTGTCTTTTTCCTGACTTTTTTCCTTTTCGGTGTCGGCTTTTTCTTTTTCTTGTTCCTGTGCCAGTTGTTCCTGGCGTTCCTGTTCGGCTTTAACCTCTTCTTCGGACGGCTTGTTGAAGATCGTGAATACGGAAAGTATCAATCCGATTATCACAAGGCCGATCACGGTATTTCTATCCATTCTCTGTTCGTTAAGGTCTTGTTATTTCTTCTTATTGTTGAGTGCAGCGTTGACGAAAGCCACGAAGAGCGGGTGAGGGGCATCCACGGTGCTTTTGTATTCCGGATGGAACTGGGCTCCGACAAACCATGGATGGTCTTCGATTTCTACCACTTCCACGAGGCCGGTCTCCGGGTTGCGACCGGTGGCGTGCATGCCGTTCTTTTCAAATTCTTCAAGGTATTCGTTGTTGAACTCGTAGCGATGACGGTGGCGTTCCGAAATTTTGTCTGTTTTGTATGCATTGGAAACATGTGATCCCGGTAAGAGCTGACATTTGTAGGCGCCAAGTCGCATGGTGCCTCCCTTATCGGAAATTTCCTTCTGTTCGCTCATCATGTCGATTACCGGAACTTTGCAGCCCTCCACGATCTCAGTGGTGTGTGCTTCTTTCCAGCCGATCACGTTGCGTGCAAATTCGATTACCGCGCATTGCATTCCGAGGCAGATTCCCAGGAAAGGGATCTTGTTCTCTCGGGCGTAGCGCACGGTTTCGATCTTTCCGGAAATTCCCCGGGAACCGAATCCTGGTGCAACGAGAATGCCATCCAGTTCGGAGAGTAGTGATTCCATGTTTTCGTCGGTCACTTTTTCCGAGTGAATCCAACGGACATTTACCTTGGCATTTTTTGCCACACCACCGTGGATCAATGCTTCGTTAATTGATTTATAGGAATCGTGTAGTTCAACGTATTTCCCAACCAGTCCGATGGTGACTTCATGCTGCGGATTTTTGAGGTTCTGCAGGAAGTTCTTCCAGTTTTCCAGGTTCGGCGTTGATTTGGTTGGGAGGCTCAGTTTTTCGAGAACAACTTTATCCAGTTCTTCTGCCTGCATCAGGATCGGAACATCATAGATCGTATCCGCATCACGCGCTTCGATTACCGCATTCATGTTTACATTACAGAATTTGGCAATTTTGCGGCGCAGGTTCAGGTCGAGTTCATGCTCGGTACGGCAGCAAAGGATATCTGGCTGTACTCCAAGCTCCAGCAACGCCTTTACAGAGTGCTGTGTTGGCTTTGTTTTCAATTCTCCGGCGGCGGCAAGGTAAGGTACCAGTGTCAGGTGGATGACGATACAATCGTCCTCAAATTCCCACAGCATCTGGCGAACCGCTTCCACGTACGGGAGAGATTCAATATCGCCTACGGTACCACCGATCTCGGTGATCACAATATCATAGGTTCCTTTCTTTCCGAGGATCTGGATCCGGTCTTTGATCTCGTTGGTGATGTGAGGAATGACCTGAACGGTCTTTCCGAGGAATTCTCCCCGGCGTTCCTTTTCGATCACGGATTGATAGATGCGACCCGTGGTTACATTGTTGGCCTGCGAAGTCGGTACATTCAGAAAACGCTCATAATGACCAAGGTCAAGATCGGTTTCCGCACCATCGTCCGTAACAAAGCATTCCCCGTGTTCGTATGGGTTCAGCGTTCCCGGATCCACGTTGATGTACGGATCAAGTTTCTGAATGGTAGTGGAATAACCCCTTGCTTGCAGGAGTTTTGCGAGTGACGCAGAAATGATACCCTTCCCCAGAGAAGAAGTTACCCCTCCGGTTACGAATACATACTTTGTAGAATTTGACATGATAATAACAATGTAACCTCGGGGTGCAAAGTTACAAGTTTAAAGACGATAGCCGCGGAAAAGACTTCTTTATTTTAAACGCGTTACTAACAACCCTTTTGTCTTCGGTTTGCGTCTTACAATAAATTCGCTGTTTCAAAGTTAATTAGGCATGAAGCTGCTGCTGCTTTTTACACTTATTTCGGGCTTTTCATTGGCACAGACCTGGGAGCAACTGGATGATTTCGGTGGTTCGGAGCGGGATGATTGCGTATGTTTTGCCATTGGTTCAAAGGTTTATTGCGGAACAGGGATGGATGCCGGATTTCAGGTGACGCGCGATTTTTATGCCTTTGACTTCGGGACGGAAACCTGGAGTCAGGTGGCTTCATTGCCGGAAGGAAAACAGCGGATGTATGCCGCGTCTTTTGTGTACAACGATCAGGGGTATGTCCTTGGAGGTGTGGATACCGCTGGGAATTACCTGAGTGATCTCTGGAGGTATTCACCGGAAACCGATACCTGGACGGAATTGTTTGGTTTGCCAACGGAAGGTAGAGGCGGTGCTTCCTGTTTTGTGATTGGCGATACGGCATACATCGTTGGGGGAAAGACAGCGATGTCACCTGCTGTACCGGAGGTTTGGGCCTACGTGATCCCTTCCAATGGCTGGTCGCAACGTGCTCCGGTGCCGCAGGAAATGTGGCGGGGAGTTGCGTTTGAGCATGGAGGAAAGGGGTATGCAGGTCTCGGGCTTGATGGTGGCTGGTCGGCTCCGGGCAATATCAACATATACCGATATCATCCGACGCAGGATACATGGGAACTGGTTCCCGAACTGGTGTTTACGGAACGGGCGTACGTGGAGGTAGCAACCGTCAACGATTTTGTATTTCTTTTTGGCGGTGCAGGACCTTCAGGTTTTTTAAGCTCACTTGAACGGATTGATATGTCT
>JBNKYR010000350.1:0-3326 GCA_050300995.1 Crocinitomicaceae bacterium
CCACGACCCCGGGCACCCGGACTACGTCCGCCATTGTTCACCTTCTTGAAGAACGGGATCTTATTGTAGAGGTTCGTGAAGTTTGCCTGACCGCTCATATTGATGTTACGGCTGTTCTGGATTGTGTGCCCGAAATTCGGCTGTGCAAGAGGCGCACGCTGCCAGTTGTAATTGGCCGAATACTTGATGCTCGCATTGATCCAATCCAATGCCGGGATCTTATCCAACGGAAGCGTATAATTCAAACTCCAGTTGTGCGCATAGTCCATGGTCTTACCAAGAGTCGCCATCTGCGCTCCCACCGTATCCACAAATCGATGGTAACCATCCTGCGCGTCCGCATCTCCTTTACGATCCACACGGTAGTTGTTTTCCTCAAAAATTGAATTGTTCGTTGCAGAGAAATTGAACTTCAGCTTACGGGTGAGATCCCACGCCAGGCCGTAATCACGCTTCCAGGTAAAACGCTTCACGAATACCGGCTCGAACTCGTAATCCGGCACGAGATTGTTTCGGATCTGGCGTTCGTTGTAGCTCCGCATCAGGTCTGTTCCGAAGGAAATATTTTTCGGTTTCCAATAGAAGTTAAAGTCGCGGATCAATGCCCACCACTTGGATTTCTTCATGAACTTGACCTTGCTGAACGGTGTTACCGGTTTGGCATTGAATGCGTAATTGTAGTTCAGACCACCATTCCAGACCTTGGTACGGTCATAGTTCGTATTGAAATCACGACGAAGTGTTTCCGAATAGCTGTAATTCGCCGACCAGTTCGAGATTCGCCAGAAGCGCGGTGTTGCACCCGGCTTGATCTCTTTCCGGACGTTGGTGAAGTTGTACGATTTCCGTTCGGAGAATTCCTGACCGGCTTTCTGTTTTTCCCGCCTGGTGGCAGCATCCGCGTAATCCTTTAGCTTGATATCCGGATTGTACGGATCGTATTCCGGATTGATAATTCCAAGCGAATATCCATAGAAGAAAGGCAAGGATACGCGTGCTTTCTTTCCGAAGAACTGCCCCAGCTGAATGTTGGTGTTCATATCGAAACCGATCTGCTCATAACGCTGACGATCCTGCACCCGACTGTCCACTGCTCCCCAGTTGATGCCTGAGTAATTTCCGGACACATTCACATTCGCAAAATCCGCCAACTGGATCTGCATCTGTCCCACAGCTGCCGAACCTCCCTCGCTGACGAAATCGGTCAAACGCAATTCGTTCACCCAGGCAGTCACACACTTCGGAAGGCCATCTTCGCGCCAGTCGTCCAGGCCATGCGATTTCACATGCGGGTTCCGGATACCGATCATGATCGTTTTCAGTCCCTGCAAGTTCGGACTACCCTTTACCTTGATCAGGTGTCCCGGAAAATCAGGATCCACGTCCACGTATTCGTTCACGTAGGACACCCAGGTCTGCCCCGACTCAATGAGGGCATTTCTTGCCTTTTTCACCGCCAGGAGGTTGTCCAGGATGATTTCCATGTAGTTGTTCTCCGGCCAGATCGCTTCCCTGTTTTCACTGGTTACGTTCCATGGCGTGAGGTACAACGGCATTTCGTATTCGTAGTAGTTCTCTGAGAAATCGGTTCCCAAACGAATGAACACTGTCAGGTCCTCATCCTCGAGCGGCATATTTATATCATCCACTTCTTCAGCGTGAATGAACATCTTCAACTTCTTGTACATCCGCACATCGAACTTCACATTCTTTGTAGCTGCACGTGCATCTCCATCTCCGAGGTTACATACTTCAAGGCTCAGCGACTGTTCATTTAACAAACGCTGAACGGTCTGGGAAGGGTCAACCTCCTGCTGAATTCCCGGAGGAACCGCATAAGGAACCGGAGTTCGCTTGCTGTTCTCCTGAAGGTTCACCGCCCCGATATTGAATGTCGTCAGGTTCGGATCCACCACAACACCTTCTCCCGGCGCTACGAGATCTTCCTTGTAACGACGCCATTCCGCGCGGATCAATTCAAGCGTGGCAAAACGCACCACGACCTCTTCATCGAAATCCTTCAGGAACATACGCATGAAACGGATGGATCGGAAATCGCTGATGCCATTTACTTTTCGTTCGTAAGATGTCACCGGCACTTTAAAGAGGTACCAGGTATCCACCGTTCCGTCTCCTTTGGTAAAGTCCTGAGAGGTCGAAATAAAGTTCTTCCCGACCACCATGTCCTGCGGACGCAGACTGATACGGTACTGGAAATAACTTTCTGATTCGGATAGGTTGTTGTCGAAGTTGATGTCTTCACGGTCCGGATCCTTGGTGGCCATGGTTGTATATCCTGCAGAGTTTGCCGTATCTGACATTTCCGGTGTCGGCGAGTTGCCCTGCATACCGTTGAACTTCTTGTATCGCTCAAGAATGTTCAACTCCTTCGTGTCGTAAACATCGTCGAGGTAATAGTTGTAATCGTCTTGTGAAGGGTCAGCGATCATCCGTGCCTTTACTGCCGGATCAAGTGAGGAAGCCTGCACCCACGCGACGTACGAGGCAAAGTGTGCCCGTTCCGCATCGTTGTTCATCCCGTCCAAACCGATGTCCTGATTGACCCTGTTCGCCGGATCGTTGTCGAAAGCGTTCACTACCACCTGCAGGTTCGGAACATTCGCCCAGGCCGTTTCATCCAGATCATCCGAAATACTTGTTCCCGTTGGTGGATAAGCACTTTCCGAACTCTTTCTGGAATCCGGAAGGATGTCCTCCGACACGTTTCCAAGGTTGAAATAAAGGTCTCCACCACTGTGCTGCGATCCCGGATCTACTGCTTCCGCATCATCGTTGAACGGATCAAGCATCCAGAACTGGATGTATTCAATGTTTGCCTGCTCGAAGTTATTCGTGGTGAGTGCACGCATGATTCCGCCCCAACGATCTTCCGGGTTGATAAAGGTTCCATCCGGGTTAACCGTGTTCGTCGTATCGTAGTTGTACATTCCACGCTCCTTCGGGTAGTACGCAAGGTCAAGTGGTGTAGAATTGAGGATCGTACCGAGTGCTGCCTGATATCCGGGTTTATATTCGGTGATGCTAATGGCACGCATACGGCTGTCGGCCAGCATTTCAGGGTCCTGAGCGATGTGCTGCGGCGTGTACCCGTTGTTCTGGAAGAAAACCGGATCGATCACATACCACGCAAGTTTTGATCGTTTAAATCCGGGTGAAAGATCAAGCGCTCCGGCTTCCGGGAACAGATCAGGCTGTCCCTGCGGAATGGATGCAAGACTCCACGAAGCCACCGTCTTCAGGTCGATCGTGCTCTGTGCCCCTTCGAAATCATCCACATAGGAAGTTCCATCCTTTTGGATCGCTTT
>JBNKYR010000351.1:0-3317 GCA_050300995.1 Crocinitomicaceae bacterium
CCGCACACTGGCTTCCCCATGTCCCCGATGGACACAAATGCAGAAACATGCACGGTCACACCTACCAACTTACTCTTTTTGTGAAAGGTTCCATAAAAGAGCACGAGGGTTGGGTGATGGACTTTGGCGATTTAAAGTCTGTTGTGGGCCCCATCATCAAACAGGTCGATCACCATGTACTGAACGAGATCAATGGCCTTGAAAATCCAACGTGCGAAATATTCTGTTCCTGGTGGTACGATCAACTCAAACCCCTGATCCCGGGACTCTATAGGATAAAACTACAAGAAACGCCAAGCTCCGGTGCTATTTATACCCCTATAACAGGGAAATAGCAATGAACAACATCATAACCCCAATAAAAAACCCAATAAGTACGGGGCTTAACAACTGGATCATGTTCGTTTTTTTCTCAGACCTTAAACGACCTGACACCAGCAAGATTCCTATGGCAAACGCTATGTAAACGATCACTGCCAGATAAGGGAGAATACTATTCATGTTACGAGTGTTTTTATTCCAAGACTCCTGACCCGCATCGCTAGTTCGTGAAGTGTCGCTTCAGGAACCTTGTACAGAGATTCCACAGGCGTGTTTCTGGCAATGGAATACAGCATCACTTCCTTCGGTTGAATTTCTTTCAACCAATTTAGCCAGCTGCTGATGTTTTCTTCCGTTGTATTATCAACGGATTTGCCATCAATATTTCCCCGCAAAAACATGGTTTGGATAATTATCTTGTGCGGCAACAATTTGATCTGTGCCACAAGATCTTCAATCTTATAGGGCGACAGCGGATGATCAATTCGTTGAATCAATTTGTCCAATCCGGCATCCAGTTTAACCACCGTAGAATCAATGTAACGCAACGCGCGTTGAACAGATAGTTTATGCAACGTTGTTCCGTTCGTCAACAATACAATTTTAGCTGTCGGACAATGGCGATCCCGAAGTATTCGGATGTCTTCCGCAATTTTTTCAAAGTACGGATGCAGGGTGGGCTCTCCATTACCTGCATACGTCAATACATCAAGGCAGGGCGTCTCCGCAGATGCAAGCGTTGCTTCAAGCCTGGCTAAAAGCTCATAAGCATCCGCATATTTTGCCGAAATATTCTTCAGATCACCTGTTAATCCACATTCGCAGTAGACACAATTGAAATTACACACTTTATGCGTCGTTGAAAGCAGATTAATTCCTAACGAGGTTCCAAATCGACGACTCTGCACCGGACCAAAAATGCTCTTATCAAACAAAAACGTTTCCATACTATTCTGATAGAATTTGGTTTAGAGATTTTAACCCCGCATAATTCACATTGAAATGTCCGCCCAGATTCGACTTCCGATCCAGAGCGGCTCCGGTGATCAGTTCCGCTACTCGTACCTTTCCAAGAAACTCGAAGCACTCCCAGGACATAACTCCGTCCCTTTCCAATCGCTTTGCCTCTGAAGAAAGGTTTCGCAGTGAGTCCAATGCTACACGGAGTCCGTAGTTTGTACGCAAAATTCCAACCTCATTGGTCAGAAGCAATTGCAACTCCCGTTGCATGCGGTTCAGGTGTAGCTTCTCATCCGATGTTGCATGACGGAAGGTTCGAAAGCGCTTTTCACTACAGTAAGAATGATCATTCGAAATCTGCATACCGGCAATATCTACGGCAATACGCTGAGAAATAATGATGCATTCCAGCAATGAGTTGGAGGCCAACCGATTTGCCCCGTGAAGACCAGTAGCCGCACATTCTCCACAAGCATACAAACGATCTACCGTAGTTCTTCCGAAAACATCGGTACGGATTCCACCACACAAAAAATGTTGAACGGGGGTCACCGGTATTTTCTCCCTGACAGGATCAATACCAAGTTCCATGCAGGATGCATAAACTCCGGGGAAGCGTTCCGGGAAAAAATCTTCTGGAAAATGCGTGCAATCCAGATAGACACATTCCTGCTTTGTTGTATTTAGCTCCAGAAAAATTGATCTGGAAACAATATCCCTTGGAGCAAGCTCCTGGCGCGAATCGTATTTTTTCATAAAGCGCTCACCCTTGAAATCAACCAGCACTCCCCCTTCCCCCCTCACTGCCTCAGATATCAACGAACAACTAGCTTTCTCTTCCTGGTGAAGTCCTGTTGGATGAAACTGGATAAATTCCAGATCGCACAGATCCGCACCAATATCCTTCGCCAACAAGAGTCCTTCACCATTCGACTCCGGTACATTGGTCGTCTTGGCATAAAGTGATCCAACTCCCCCTGTAGCTAGTACCACACAGCTACATTGCAGGTATTTCTGTTCGAGTGTTTCCGGATTGATCAAAAAAACTCCTGAACAAAAATCCGTACTGCCCTTTTCCCTCTCCATGAGAAGTTCGGTAACAACCTGACCTTCCAGAATCGTAATATTTTCGCAGGAACGAGCGTAAGCGACCATTGCCGTTATAATTGCTTTACCTGTATAATCCCTGATATGTACGATCCGGTTCCTGGAATGCCCTCCCTCCAGAGCCAAAGCCGGCTCCCCGGGTGATTTTTCATCAAATTGCAATCCGTACAACTTCAAATGCCTGAGAACGTCCGGTGCACCATCCAGAATTTTCTCGATCCGTTCAATATCAGTATACCGGTCACCTGCAATATACGTGTCAAGAACGTGAGAGGCGAGATCATCCCCGTAATCAGCTGAAACGGCAATCCCCCCCTGTGCCTTACTTGAATTGGATTGTTCCACAGCGGACTTGGAAACGAGTACGATGTCGAGATCGGAACGCAACGCTGCCAGTTGACAGGCAACGTTTAATCCGGCAGCCCCGGTTCCTATGATCAATACATCCGTTTGCATCACGATAAGGCCAACATTTTTTCAATCGGAATCCTTGCACGTTCAGCAACCGTAGCATCCAGCAGAATCTCTGGGGACTCCCTCTCCATACATACAACAAGTTTCTCAAGTGTGTTCACCTTCATATACGCACATTCGCTGCAGGCACAAGTATTGTCTTCTTTGGAAGGTGCAGGAATCAAGCGTGTTCCGGGTGCCGCTTCCTGCATTTTATGCAGAATTCCTGCTTCTGTGGCCACTATGTACTCAGCGGCAGAATTCTCACTAATGTATCTGATCATTTGGCTGGTTGACCCGATAAAGGATGCCAGATCCAATATATGCGCTTCGGCTTCCGGATGTGCAATGACAATCGCTCCCGGGTTTTCAAGTTTCAGATCGATCACTTTTTGTATCGAAAACGCTTCGTGAACAACGCAAGCTCCATCCCATAATATAAAGGGCCGCCCTAGCACATGTTGCAGATACCTGCC
>JBNKYR010000352.1:0-3310 GCA_050300995.1 Crocinitomicaceae bacterium
GGTCCTTCGATGTTTCGATCCCGTTACCAATGAACTACGTGGTAGGCGCCACCGGTGATCTGCAAACCAAAAGCGAGATCAGATTCATGCAGGAAAAGATCAAGGAAACCGAACGCCTCCTGGACTCCCTGCCAATGCGCAAAAAGGGAGGTTATGCCGATAAGCCCTTCCCGGTTTCCAGTGATACACTCAAAACCATTCGTTTCGTACAGGACAATGTCCACGACTTCGCCTGGTTTGCTGACAAACGCTACCTCGTACTGGGAGGTGAGATCGAATTGCCACATTCGAAACGAAAGGTAAACTCCTGGGGGCTCTTTACCCTGCGCAATGCACATCTTTGGAAAAAATCCATTGAATACATCAACGATGGCGTGTACTACTATTCACTCTGGAACGGCGACTACCCTTACAACAACGTAACAGCCGTTGACGGAACGATCAGTGCCGGCGGAGGAATGGAATATCCGAATGTAACCGTGATCGGCAACGCCTCCAGTGCCTATGAACTCGAAGTAGTGATCGTGCATGAGGTCGGACACAACTGGTTTTACAGTCAGCTTGGTTCCAACGAACGCGTACACGGCTGGATGGATGAAGGGATGAACACGCTGAATGAAGTCCGCTACATGCAGACCAAATACCCGGATAATACGGCACTTTCAGACATGATCCTGAACGGAAGCTTCCACATGAATCATCTCAGCCATCACGATCTTAGCGACTTCTCCTACCGGGGTATTGCCGGTCTCGGGGAGGACCAGCCGATCGAAACGCACTCCAATGATTTTTCCCCGATCAACTACGGTGTAATTATGTACCAGAAAACCGGTCTGGTCTTCTTTTACCTGAAGGATTATCTGGGCGAAGAATTGTTCGACCAGTGCATGCAGGCCTATTACCGCGAATGGGAATTCAAACATCCGCAACCTGAAGATATGCGTGCTTCGCTGGAACGAACCTCCGGAAAGGACCTGTCCTGGCTGTTCGACGACCTTATTCAGACGACAAACCATCTTGACTACAAGATCTCACGCGTAAAGAAGAACGCCGATGGCTATGAGGTCACCGTGAAGAATGTAGGACAGGTAGACGGCCCCGTCAGCATTTCTGCCCTGCGCAAAGATTCGGTTATCACTACGATGTGGGCGGATCCTGGCAATAAGAAAAATACCTTTCAGCTTCCATTTGATCTTGATTACATCCGTATCGACCCCAACAAGAACATCCCGGAAATGAACCGCCAGAACAACAACTGGAAAAAGAAAGGTCTCTTCGGAAAGTATGAAAAACCGAAACTCGAATTCCTGATCGGAGACAACGAAGCCAATCGCACCAACATCTTCTGGACCCCGACAGTGGGCTGGAACTTTTACGACAAGTTCATGCTGGGCGTTGGTGTCCACAATCTGGGAGTTCCATACAGCAAAGTGAACTACCTTCTGATGCCGTATTTTTCATTCGGACGACGTTCGGCATCGGGCATTGCAGAGATCAGCAAAAGCTGCCTTCCGGAAAAAGGACTCAAACTTTCGCGGATCGGTATTTCCGTGAAATCATTCAAGCACGATACCACTTACCGCTACAACGATTCCTACTTCATTACGGTAGGACCTTACTGGATGGCCAAGCTGGGACAGCGCAAATACAACTCGCCGGTGAGCCAGTACATTCGTGTGCAAACGCTTTACCGTAAGGATAAATTCGGTCCGACACACATCGAACGCGCCGGTGCTTACCTCGAATATGATTATGCCTTTGTAAAGCGCGACCACAAGATCCATCTGAATTTCCGCAACGAATACCTGACCAACACACGCAACACGGATGAAATGGGACGCGCCTTGCTGGAAGTGTCGTACAGTTTCCGCTACAAGCGCACCGAAGGACGCCGCTGGATCCCGAAGAATGGGCAACGTACGGGCGGAGCCTCCAACGCCTGGATCACCGTGCGTGGCTTCATAGGAAAACAATACATCAGTCGTTTTGACATGGCTGTAAACGGCTATCAGTACTCCATGTCACTGGCCGGTACCGATGGAATGCAGGACCTCTTTGTCGATGAATATTATTTCGGACGTAATAACATCAGTGGTACCTGGTCGCAACAACGCCAGGAGAACATGGGAGGCTTCAAGAGCACCAGCTATTACGGCACTACTTCCAACCTCCTTACCGCCGGAAACCTCTACCTCCAACTCCCGCTTAAACCCAACATGTTCGGGCTCTACGCAGATTTTGGAGCATTCTGGAACAGCCTGGGTAAAGCCAACACAGCAGCCGATTTCGGAGCGGCCATTCGTCTTGGCGACGTTTTTGCAGTGTACTTCCCGCTTTGGATGAGCAAGGAGCTGAATGATTCTTTCGGAAATTCACGGTACGGAACAAAGATTCGTTTCACCATGAAGATGAACCTGTTCAGACAACCGCTCAACCTGAAAGGAATCCTGTAATGCACCGTTAAAGAAGCAGGTACGATTTTAATATCCGGGCAATTTGTCCTAATTTTAGAAGTATGAAACGATCGATCAGTTTGGTATTTGCAGTGCTGCTCCTGGCGGGTGGCATCCTCAGCATAAATGCTTATGCAACAGGCGTTGACCCTGAAGAAAAGGCAGCTCCAGCCGAAGAAATTCACTGGATGACCATGGAAGAAGCCATGGCTTTGCACGAAAAGGAACCCCGTTACTGGATCATTGATGTATACACCGATTGGTGCGGATGGTGCAAGCGCATGGATGCGACCACTTTCAAAGATCCCCATGTTGCCTCTGAGATCAACAAGAATTTCTACGCTGTAAAACTCGATGCCGAGCAAAAAGAAGACATTGAGATCAAGGGACGTACTTATAAATATGTAGCGGAAGGTCGACGCGGTTACCATGAACTGGCGGCCGAGTTATTGCAGGGACGTATGAGCTACCCGACCACCGTTTACCTCGATCCGAACATCAACATCATTCAGCCCCTGGCCGGATTCCAGACAGCAAAAGACCTGCACCCGATCCTGCAATTCTTCGGTACCGGTGCATACACCACCACCAGTTGGGAAGACTTCCAGAAAACGTATAGCTCGCCATATCCGGCAGAGTAAGTCCTTTATTCCATTTCGCTGAATTCCGTGGACCCGATCTCCGCCAAAGAGATTTTTGACAACTATGCGTCCGTGTATGCCGAGCGCTTTATGGATGTTTCCGCCTACGCACGTTTGCTGGACACTTTTTGTGCGGTCATTCCTTCTACTGCCAACGTACTCGAACTGGGATGTGGTCCGGGAAACCTCACGCGCTACATCCTCGACCGTGCTCCC
>JBNKYR010000353.1:0-3298 GCA_050300995.1 Crocinitomicaceae bacterium
ATAACTGCCTGAAAATCGCAGCATGCCCATTTCCAAAAATCATTAGGATGCGATCATCAGGGCTTTCTGTAATTTTCTGAAGATTTCGAAACCGAATTGGGCACGCCGTACGCTGTAGTAGACGGTCCGCACAAGGCATACTTTACGGTTGGTGACGGTACAGTGGTCTCTGTCAAAACAAGGGGACAAATAGTAACCGTTCAGCATTTTGACACAGAAGGCAATGAAATGGCTCGCAATGCACATGAGGATTTCCCTCCTTACATGAAGGTGCAGCGCGTCGTCCAAACCACGGCAGGTATTTTTTACATTTTCGAATCGTATAACAAGAAGTCGAGAGTCTTTTCAGTTTCTGCGCGTAAGGTGAACCCGGAAGATGCAAGTCTCGGCGAGATCATCGAGTTGCTCACTACCTCTAAGAAAGTTACGAAATCCGGTCGCAATGAAGACGGACAGGATCCTATTTCCGGAGGAACAGGCAAAAGCGGTGTGCAAATGAATATTGGTGTCAACTTTGATGTGCATCAGTCCTTTGATAAGAGTAAGGTACTTATCCAATACCGTTTGTATCCTGATGACCGACGCGATGCAGTCAACAAAGATAATCTCGGGTTTTTCGTGTTCGATGAAAACATGCAAAGCATTTGGGGGAAAGAAGTACAAATGCCCCACACAGAGGCAGAAATGAACAACCTTGCATATACCGTAGATTCCAAAGGAGTAGCGTACATGCTTTCTTTTCTGAGAGAAGAGAAGAAGTTCGAGTGGATTACAATTGAAGATGGAGGACTGACGAACAATGTACTGGACATTGACGGGGATGTAACGGTCCAGAAATTTAACCTGATCGAAGACAAGTCCGGAAACGTGATTTGCGCAGCATACTACGCTCGCGGTTATGACTTCAAAGGTTCTTTTACCGGAGGATTCAGTGGCACTTTGAGCTTCAATACGGATGGGATCTACATGTTTAAAATCAATGGAGACGGTATGGCGTCCGATTTGTGGAAACTTGAATTCCCGATTGAGTTGATTCGTCAATACCTTAGCGAGGGACAGCAAAAGGCGCTCGAAAAGCGTGAAGCAGATGGTAAGGCCGGTGTAGAGGATCTTAAGATGATTGAGTTTTTCGCACAGCCGGACGGAAGCTACATCGTGCTCGGTGAACAACGCTATGTGCGCAACGAATTTTATCTCACAGGAACAACAAATGTGGGGCATTTCTCGAATATGATCATGACCAAAATTTCTCCCGAAGGGGAAGTTGTCTGGATGAAGAAATTACCAAAGAATCAGGCGGCAGCGCTGGGAGATTCTTATAGTCAGTTCTTCGAAGGACAGTTGGGCGCAAAGTATATTCCAGGTAAAGGAGTGCATTACCTGTTGTTCGTTGACAATCCGAAGAATGAGAATCTTCCGGAAAATAAAGTGCCGGAAGCACATAAAAACGGAATGGGTGGATTCCTTACGGCGTATGAGGTGGACGATGCAGATGGGCATGTGAAACGTCATACATTGATCGATCTTGGTGAGATCGGAGGAGGAAAGAAAGCTTACCAGTTTCAGGTTACACGAATCTGCAAAGCGGATGCAAAGAACTTCATGATGGAAGTTTATCTGAAAGGTAAGCAGGACGGCATGGTTACAATTAAGCTGGTGCGATTCTGATTCGGATTACCAGACATTATTCGGAAGGGGAGTTGTATTGCTCCCTTTCTTTTTTAATTTTCAATTATTATTGAAAATATTATATATTTGAAATATGAAACTCACGGAAGCACAACACGAATTCATTCAACTCTGGGGCAATTTTGGCTCCCAGTGGGGGATCAACAAGACAATGGCTCAGGTGCATGCTTTGTTGTTGTGCAGTCCGAAGCCGCTTTGCACGGACGATGTCATGGAACAGTTGGGAGTTTCGCGGGGTGGAGCAAATATGAATCTACGCGAATTGGCCGTATGGAACCTGGTGTACCGGACTTCACAACCTGGGGATCGCAGGGAGTTTTTTGTGGCCGAGAAGGAAATTTGGGAAGTGGCCAAGCGCATTACCAGAGAACGCAAGCGTCGGGAGATTGAACCACTGAAATTGCATTTGGCACGTTTGAAGCAAATTGAGGGAGGAGAAAAGGAAGCACGGGAATTTGAGATGATGATCGGTAATATCGAACGTCTTGTGGATCGACTGGATGTATTCTCGGAAACCCTCATGAAAGCAGAGGAAAGCGCATTTTTCGGTGCGATCGTGCGCTTGTTGAAGTAATTTTTTTTGAATCAAATTTTCAATAAATATTGAAAATATTAAAAATAAAAGATCATGGGAACGACACACTATTACCTGTTGTATGATGAAGATTGCCGGCTCTGCAAATGGTACACGGCGACGTTTGTAAAGCATGGATTTCTGCAGGAAGATGCACGCCTTCCTTATCACAGAGGAATTGAAGATGCAAGGTTTGAGTTTGACATCGATCGGGCACGAAGTGAGATTGCATTGGTAAACGATGTCGGAGCTCCGGTGCGTTACGGTCTCGACAGTTTGCTCTTTGTACTCGGTCGAAAATGGAAATGGGTAGAGGTCGTCGGCCGTTTTGCCCCGGTAAATTTTGCCCTGCGAAACTTGTATGCGTTGATCAGCTATAATCGTAAGATTCTTTCTCCGGTGGTTTGTACAACAGGATGTCAGTGTGATCCACCGTACAGTTCTGCGTGGCGTTTTAGTCTGATCCTCATCTGCGGGCTTCTCACGCAACTGCTGGTTTCCGGGTATTTCAGTGATTATTTCGAGGACTATACGAGAATCAATTTACCGATGCAGGAATTGTTGCTCTTTAGTTTGCAATTTGCTTTCCAGTATGGTGCTTTTCGTTTGCTTGGGTATCGTGATTTCAAGACTTATGCAGGACATCTGGCTGTCGTCAGTTTAATTGGTGCACTTGCCTTGGGAATTATTCATGCTGGTATTGCAGGACTTGCCGCTTTTGGTTGGGAGACACAAGTACTTCAGACTACAGGTTTCGGGATGGTGTTGGGAATCATGCTGCTCGAGCATGCCCGTCGGGTTCGTCGACTCGGATATGCACATTGGTTGACCCTTTCCTGGTTTGTATTTCGCCTTGTCGTTTATCCATTCATTTTTAAGTTCTGATCATGAAAAAGATTGTCATTACCGCAGCAAATGGTTTTCTTGGAAAGAACCTGGTAGATTTCTTTCGAAACAAGTACAAAGTTGTAGACTTGGTGCGAAGTCCGCTTCCGGACCAGGAGAATGTGCATTATGTGCAGTGGGCCGATAAGT